>JBGTMK010000777.1:0-9661 GCA_041743605.1 Nostoc sp. | reverse complement strand
AGATATAATGCGAAATTCCGTTTTTGCCAGACATGGCCGCCGCTTTGATACTCCTGAGTTACAAGATTACTTTAATAACCAACCTTGGTATCGTCCTATATATTTGCCAAAAACATTTCCACTTAGATTGCTGTCAAAATTAGAACAACAGAATGTAGATTCTATCAGCAAATATCAAGACCGTTATGGCTTGAGACATTTTAAGAAATAAGTTTGTCACAATCGGGAGTAGGGGAGTAGTAGTGCTGTACATGGATAGCGGGACGTTTAGACCATGCAGAATGGGGAGTCTCACTTTTTTATTCAGCACTAAGAACTCGAAACTTATAACTATTTTGTCCCATGCCTTTGCGTAAGTCCTAATATTAGTTTGGACTTATCAAAAAATTTTTTGCTAATTATTTAGATAATATCTAGGTTATGTTATGTAGTATATCAGACAAGTTTATGGACATTCAATACCCTAAAATCGAAAGACATTAGGGGCTAATCCTAGCGAAATGTATATGGGGTGAGAAAAAAACTGTATTTGTCTGCTATAAACTACATCTCCAGATACTAGGCAGTTTCAGAACCAAGAATTTATATTTAATATATAAGATAGCTATCTTTCAGATTAGCAATCCATAAGTTAAAGAAATGCCATTTTTATATTTTCTTTGTTATTTTGTATTTAACGGGACAGTTCTTCACGATTTGGTGGGTTTAAATAACAATTAGTTAAACCATTTATCTCCAAAGATGTATGTAAAATATTTGCATTGTGCTTGTCTTCGTTATGTTCACAATGCGAATTGATCAGACAGATTACATGGTAATGTTCTCAATCGGCAAATAGTTCATCTACACAAGGAAAACCTTGCCCAAAACTATGCTTAAAACAAATAATCGGCGTATTTTCCTACCTGCTTTTATTAAACCTTTAGAAGAAAAGAATCAAATAGGTAGTAAAAAGCAATTTGCTCAACCTAGATTAGATTTACTGCAACCATTACGTCAAAGGCTTGACAAAATTGAGATTCAGAATCGGAAACTAGCCAAATTTATTGCTAAACTGATTCCTGCCCAGTGTCCATTTGAGCGTGATATCATGCTTTTTGGTCGCAAAATAGGACATATTCCGCCAATGTGCAAACTCAATCCGCTTTATAATGAACTTGTATACTTGCGTTTTCGGGCTTTGTGTTATCTAGTAGATCAGTGTGGAGAGGATATTCAATCCTACTGCTGAATATAACTAGAAAAACACTATCTATATGGAAATTAAAGTTGAGCGTCAACCTAAGACTTGAACATCTCAATGAATTAGATGTATTTAAATGGGAAGTTTGGAAAAAGGAAGTCTCAAAATTTCCTTGCACTTATGATTCTCAAGGAACTTACTACTTTTTGGAAGGAGACGTAGTTGTTACTCCTGATGGTGGACAGCCAGTGCAAATGGGTAAAGGCGATTTAGTAATTTTTCCCGCTGGTATGTCCTGCACATGGGAAATTACAAGGGACGTAAAGAAGCATTATTACTTTGATTAATCAGGATTCAAAATTGATCCCCTTTGTTTTCTTGATGATCCAGAAAACCAACATCTCATAACTTAATTTTGATTTGTATTGTAGGAAGGTTATCGACGAGTATCGTAGGGTAAAGTGGAAAAATTGGTAAATTCCCTATATCCACATCTGTCGAAATTTGTTGCGATTCCATTCCCTAAGCAATATTTATAGAAATAGATAGTCTCATTTTCTCCAATTTTGGTAGTGGACAATGATCCCCGACTTCTCAAATAAGTTGGGGATCTTGTGCGATCGCCACCACACAAAATCTAGAGAGTTCATAATCATGTTAGTGGGACTTTAACAGAAAAAGATTTCGTCCCACCGCAATTTTATTGAGGAAAATCATCAAAAATGTTACTGCATTTAAGTACTTGGCAAGAAGTCGAAGCTTATTTACAGCAGTCAAAGGGGATTATTTTTCCTATTGGTTCCACAGAACAACATGGGCCAACGGGGTTAATTGGCACTGATGCTATTTGTGCAGAAGCGATCGCAGCTGGTGTTGGTGATGCAACCCAAGCGATCGTTGGCCCTACAATCAATGTGGGCATGGCACTGCATCATATTTCCTTTCCTGGCACAATCAGTCTGCGTCCCAGCACTTTAATTCAAGTAGTGCGAGATTATGTAACTTGTTTAGCCAAAGCTGGTTTTAGCAAGTTCTACTTTATTAACGGACACGGTGGTAATATCGCCACCCTGAAAGCGGCTTTTTCAGAAACTTACGCGCATTTAGAAGATTTGCAGATTCTTAATGCTCAACATGTGCAATGTCAAGTGGCAAACTGGTTTATGTGCGGTTCTGTATATAAGCTAGCTAAAGAATTATATGGGGATCAAGAAGGTTCTCATGCAACGCCAAGTGAAGTAGCCCTCACGCAGTACGTTTATCCAGATGCGATTAAGCAAGCATATCTTTCAACAGAAGTTGCAAGCGGACATCGGATTTATAGCGCTGCTGACTTTCGAGTGCGTTATCCAGATGGACGCATGGGATCAAATCCGGCTTTAGCAACGCCTGAACATGGTAAACAATTTTATGATTTGGCGGTGAAAGAACTTAGCAGTGGGTATTTGGAATTTGTGAACGCTGATTGAAGAAGAATTCAGCTATTCTGAATTCAGGAGGACGACTGACGCCTTTATTTTGTTTGATAAAATTTATGGAAAGAGATTGTAGAGATGTGAGTGAAATTGCGTCTCTGCACAGAATCTCTTGAGAAGAGTTATGCTCAATCCTACTTTTGCTGAAACTGGCTCAACAGTCTTTTAATACCGAGATTTTCTGGAGTTCACATCGCTGGCAGGTTATGACGCATCACAGATTGTTTGACCAATACGCTTGAGAATTTGCAAAATGTTGTACAGTTCTCTGGCAGATGTAAACAGAGCAAAGATCCGTGACAAATCATATTGTGGTCTGCCTGCTTCTCGATTCACTTTTATAAATAAAACATCGTCTCCATTTGTTACCATCCCAAACACAGGTTTATTGGGTTGAGGGTTAGCCATTAGATAAGCTAGGGCTTGCGGTAGCGCTGACCAAATCGAAAGCGTGGTTTTTTTGGATTCTAACACCATCACCCATAACTGATTTTGCAATACCAAAACATCAATTCGACCACGCAGCACTTCCTCGCCATCATCCAGTACCAAATCTACAGATGATTCTGCTTTAATTCTGAAAGGTGGATCGTAAAATCCAGACAGTGCTAGCAACGGCGACACTACTAGCAACATGACTGTTCCTTCTAATAAATCACCTTCCCCACGATGGTATAGATATCTACGTCGTAGTACATCCAAGGCGGTTTTTTCTGCTTCCGTAATTTCGGGCAATTCGCTAGACCACTCTGGAAAAAATTGTTTTGATTCAATGCGAACTAAACCAAAGCGCGTTTCTGCTTCGCTCAAACTGGTAATCGCTTCTGTGATTGCTGTTACCTGTGTCATTCTTTCTTCACGGCTGATGTTCTCTTTTCGGTCATGCTTTCTTTTACTGTATCGGTTGGATTCTCCTTTGTGCTTAACGAACTTTGGGGTTATAAAGGTCATCGTAACAAGGACTGATTAGGTGTTAACTGGCTCTCAAAACGGCTGTAAACAACTTGGGTTGGATACCAAGGAGAAAACCAGTACAAATCTTGAATAATTTTGCCAGAACTACTACCATCTGCTAACTCAAAGTGAACCAGACCTAAATTATTCAATCCAATTACTTCTCGCCCATCCTGAAACCAACGAAATTTCCAAAACATCAGGGGTTGTAACCATTTCCATTTAGCGCTTTTGGCTCGTTTCCAGGGAGCTATCAACGATACTATATCTGTTGTGTAAGCAGAATTTTGAACACTGTTTCGAGGTATCCACTCCAATACACAATGCCAGTCAGAGTTAGTCAGCATCTGGCGATCATGGTGTAATTGTTTGACGGAAACTTCTACCATATTTGGTGGGTTGCTCCACCCTATCCAATGTCGCACCTTTTCTGGTAATAACCAATCTTTCAATCGTGTATGAATGAGCCGCGTCAAAACCTCTTCATTCTTCAAGGCACTAGCGGTTAACTGTACCAATACAGACTGTAATTTGGAATGGTTGCGTGCATAAGACAAATGAGCAACAGAACTGTAGTGGATATCCCCAGAGAGAATAACCACTTGTTGACGTTCCTCAAACAAGGTGGTGAGGAATTTCGCCAGGGCTTCAACATTAATATTCCAGGCATCTCCAACATCGGTTGAAAAAACTTTCTCGCGTTTTAAATGCCAATGGTGAATCCAATCAATCACTTGTAGTCCAAATACATTCGTAGGTGCAATTACAAATGTAGTTTGAATCTGAGTTTGTTCAGCTATTTCTTGTAAAGGTAAAACTAGTTGTTGCTCAAAGGCTTTTGGACACAACAGCATTGGGGGGGCGATCGCTTTTTGCTCGGCTGGATAACCCCGCCAAGTCCGTGTATCAAGCACAATTACTTCATGGCATTCGCTCCTGACTATGTAGTGCCAAGTCAGTGCTTCAGGATGTCGATCCAAAATGAATACTCCACCATCCCGAACTAAGATAGGTAAGTCTGTGTGGGGATCATTGGCTGGCATACCTACATAACGAGCGATCGCTTGATCAGCCTTTGCATCTCTCCCTTGAGAAGCTGACCAAGCTTGGGCAGCCGCCAACAGCTTTTCACCTGGTTTCCTCTCTGCAAATTGCTCTGGTGTATTGCCCCATCCTTGAAACACCGTGTAGGCTAACAATGCATTTTGAACTATTCTTCGCCCCAAAGGACGCCCCAGCACTCGCAAACACCAAGCTTGGTTTAAGTTCCAGTCATCACTAACATCATGGACATCAAAGATGGTGTACATGGGAATATTGGCAAGGGCGCGACGCACTTTCCAAAGCGTATAAATCAATTGGCGCAAATGCCAAACTGCCTGATTCCAGTCCTTGATAGCTTTGCGATCGCGCATTACTTGGTGTCCTTTGGGAAATACGGTCGGCCAGCACACTGGCGACCAAGCTAGTAAATAAGTAGCGTAATATTCACCCAGACTGAAAAGATGACTGTTGATTTTCTCAGGTTTATTATGTAATCCTGCCGTCAACCCAGCTTGATTTGTCGCCACATCAGACCGCTCTCCAGGGGGTAGTTGCCGGGGAGTGCAGTACATTCCATTCACCGGAAGTTGTTCTTCCCAGCCCAAAAGTGCATCACCAAGAGTACTGGCAACCCACAGGGATGGTTCTGCTACATCATCGCCGTAAATTTGATCTCCTGTAAGGAATAGCTGGTGAGGGCGGTATTGGGGTTGATTAGCTGAAGCCTCAATCAAACTGTCAAGAATTGGCAGTGCATCAAACCCATGACCATGAGGTTTGCGGCAGGAAGCATGAACAATTTGTAAATCTTGAAGACGGTTTGGCGGTAAAACAAAGGTTGGTTTTTGATGCTCAAAGTAGCTGATGCTAACTGTCGGCAAGGAATTTGAGCATAATGCTTGTTGCAGAGTTTGCCTTTGGTCAGCAACGGTAAATTGGAGGTCGTATGCATAGATACAATGACTAGTTAGGCGATGTCCAACCGTAGACCGAGCCGTGATGGCAACCACATGAAGATACTTGCCCAGAGCAACGGTAGAGCGTTCTCCCTCCAATAAACAATTTCCTAGTGCTTCACCATCATTTGTTGTGTCATAAACCTTAAGTTCTACCTGACAAGACTGTTTCAGTGCCACCCATACCGTCACTGACTCTGGATCAGTGTGTTTGAGGATTGGCCCCGCTAAAATCAGTGGCAGTTCTTGTAAAAACTCGTCCCCAACTTGGTACTTCATTACAAATAGTTGACAAAATGGTGGTGTTTTAGATGTATTTTTTGCTTCTAAATTGGTAGCTAAACTCATCTAATTACCAATCATCCATCAATTCTCATCTATTTAACATCAGTTTATAGGGCAAATTAATTGCAATCTAAAGGTTCAGGGACGGGCGAGACGCCTATCCCATAAGGGTGATTATTTGAGTTAATTAATTCCGAGCGATCCCTTCTTGACGCGCTGCTTGTTGTACAGCCGCAGCAACAGCAGTGACGACGCGTTCATCAAAGACTGAGGGAATAATATGCTCCCGATTTAAGTCTGAGGGCTTAACTAGAGAGGCGATCGCACTTGCGGCTTCTAGGTACATTTTGATGGTAATTGTCTGTGCCCGACAATCTAAAGCACCACGGAATACTCCAGGAAAAGCCAGGACGTTATTGATTTGATTTGGGTAATCACTGCGACCGGTAGCAATTACAGCAACATCTTTACTGATTAATTCTGGCTGAATCTCTGGAATAGGATTTGCCATTGCAAAGACAATTGGATCTTTCGCCATTGAATGTACCATTTCTGGTGTCAAAACTCCCGGTGCGCTGACTCCAATAAACACATCTGCCCCTTGCATTGCACCCGCCAAGGTACCTTGAGCTTTCACAGCAAATTCGAGTTTTTCCTCTGTCAAATCGGTGCGAGTGGTAGAGATAATCCCTTTAGAGTCGCACATCCAGATTTTTTCTGCCCCAGCTTTACGGAGTAACCGAGCGATCGCTACTCCAGCCGCCCCAGCACCATTAATCACAATGCGGATCTCCGCCATTGCTTTTTGTACAAGCTTTAAGGAATTAAACAATGCAGCCAAGGTGACAATTGCTGTACCATGCTGGTCATCATGAAAAACAGGGATATCTAATTCCTGGCGTAATCTCTTTTCAATTTCAAAACAGCGAGGTGCAGCAATATCCTCTAAATTCACCCCTCCAAAGACTGGAGCGATATTCTTAACTGCTTGGATAATTTCTTCTGTATCTTGGGTGGCGAGACAAATGGGAAAAGCATCCAGTCCTGCAAATTCCTTGAACAGCATTGCTTTGCCTTCCATGACTGGTAGAGCTGCTGCTGGGCCGAGATTTCCTAAACCCAAAACCGCACTACCATCAGTAACAATAGCAACGGTGTTTTGTTTGATGGTTAAATTGTAAACTTCTTCTGGGTCTTGAGCGATCGCTGTACAAATTCGACCGACTCCGGGTGTGTAAGCCATTGCCAAATCAGACACACTCTTCAGGGGAATTCTGCTGGTAATGCTGATTTTGCCACCGCGATGCAAATTAAAGGTGCGATCGTAGACACTTAGTAACTTGATGTCTGGCAATGCTTTCACTGCTTGCACAATGGTTTCAGCATGTTCAGTACTAGCAGCATCAACAGTAATATCGCGGGTAGATTCTTTGCGGGTTTGTTCGATTAAATCAATTTGACCAAGATTACCGCCAGTGGTTGCGATCGCCTGGGTTACTGATGCCAACATCCCTACACGATTGGGAATCTGCAAGCGTAGTGTCAAACTAAAACTAGAATTAGGAGTTAGGTCTGCCATGTTGATTTTGGATTTTAAGTTTTAGATTTTATATTGAATTGAGACAAAAAGTGAACTACCCACACTGACCTGACGGTACAGTGTGGGCTTCCTGTCCAGCAGAAAGCGCAGTAGTAGATTTCTTGCGTCCTCTATTACTCCGACTTACATCTGGGCGACAGGCTTCTTGATGAAGTTGTTCATGGGGGAAACCCCCAAGACCACACTTCATCGCTTTATCCCCCATTCCAGAGGTCAAAATCCGTAGTCCTTCATCTCGAAGGTTAATACTGGCGTTAATATCCCTATCATGCTTAGTTTTGCAATTCTCACAAGTCCAGAATCTTACATCAAGAGGTAAACTACCAACTTGATTTAGGCAAACATGACAGGTTTTGGAACTAGGGAAAAATCTATCTACTTCTTGGTAAATCTTTCCTTCCATTTCTGCCTTATATTTCAGCATTGTGCAAAACATTCCCCAACCAACCTGATGGATGGATTTAGCTAGGCAGTGGTTTTGCATCATCCCCTTAATATTAAGATTTTCGACCACAATTACTTGGTTGTCGTTAACTATCCTACGAGATAGTTTGTGCAGAAAATCTTCACGGCAGTTAGTAATTTTTCTGTGAACTCTAGCAACTTTCTTTCTAGATTTAATACGGTTATTAGAACCTTTCTGCTTTCTAGATAATTGCTGCTGTTTGAGTTTTAAATTTCTCTGATGTCTATTTAGTATTCTAGGATTGTCAAACTTAGCTCCATCACTCGTAATAGCAAAATGAGCCAGTCCCAAATCAACACCTATAGCTTTACCATCCGTACTACCAACTGGTTTATCCTTGCCGTCATCAAATAGAATAGCTGCAAAGTATTGGTTAGAACAGTTTTTAGATATAGTTACAGTCTTAACTTTTCCTTCAATAGGTCTATGAATTATTGCTGACACATCCCCTATCTTGGGGAAGGTTAAGTAACTCTCAGCAATCCTTACATTTTGAGGATACTGTATTGACTGTTTATTATGCTTTGACTTGAAGTTCGGATATTTTGCTCTTTTTTCAAAGAAGTTATTAAAAGCCACTCCCAGATTTAAGCAGACTTGTTGTAAGCACTGCGAGTAAGTCAAAGCCAGCCAGTCATGCTCTTTTTTAAGTTGCGGAATTAGCTTTTTGACTTCATATCCAGATAGTCCAAAACCAGTTTCTTTGTATGTTTGGTTCATCAAGTTCAGGCAATAATTCCACAGCCAACGACAAGAACCAAAAGCTTGTGCTAGTGATTGCTGTTGTTGGGCATCTGGATATAACCTGACTTTGACTACCTTTAGCATTTTAGAGCAAAATCAATTTACTATAAATCACTATAACACAATATTTTGCTCGTTTTCTCCATGTCCAAATCCATTGATTTCGCTTACGCATCAATATCAGTTAGAGTACTGTCGTCAACTCACGCGCAATTCATCTCACCCTCCCCTGACGGGTAAGACGTGAGGCTTCTTGCTATTTCAGCTAAAATCTAAGATTTGTAGTCAGTGAAAACACAATAAATATTAACTCTTGAGAGAACCATCAGTAGTTAGTTTACCCACTACTCACAGTTTTGATAACTATTTTTATTTATACCAATGCATCTACTAATATAAATGAGTAGCAATTTCGTAATTGTACTCAAATACACCAGATATTTTTTAATATTTTTAGGACTTACGCACAGGTTACGGAAAATCGAACCACAGAGACACAGAGAACACGGAGGAATAAGAGTTTGAGAGGTATTTTGCGTAAGTCCTAATTTTATTGGTTTATTCCCACCGACTTACTGTAAATAGCTAAATAAAAAGCGCCCCCATCTCTGAGGGCGCTTTTTATTTAGCTAATGCTGAAGTATTAACCGTTGATAGCAGGAGCAGTCATTGCTACAGGAGTAACTTCACCAGCAGCCAAATCTAGGGGGAAGTTGTGAGCGTTACGCTCGTGCATTACTTCCATACCCAAGTTAGCGCGGTTGATTACGTCTGCCCAAGTGCTGATGACGCGACCTTGGGAGTCAATTACTGATTGGTTGAAGTTGAAACCGTTCAGGTTGAATGCCATCGTGCTGATACCCAAAGCGGTGAACCAGATACCGACGACAGGCCAAGCTGCGAGGAAGAAGTGCAGTGAACGGCTGTTGTTGAAAGAAGCGTATTGGAAGATTA
>JBGTMK010000776.1:0-6423 GCA_041743605.1 Nostoc sp. | reverse complement strand
AAATGAAAAAGCCCAATCCTGGCTTACGCAAGCCCTACCAATTTTTCGCTCAGATCCCACATACGCTCGGCTTTTTCGTCGTCGCGGGCTTGGGGAGAGACCTTTTGAACAAACGACTTACCATCTTTCTGCTGGCGATTCCCCCAACTCCAATAGACACCGGATTGATTATACTCAGGATCGGCAACCACATCTGCAACCCGTTCTCCCGCCAACTCTTGAGACACGTATCCCCCAGTGATGTACTTCTGGAATAAGGGGAAGATTTTCTGAAACAGAGGATAGTGGTTTCTGAATAGCGGCGTTTCTGCAACACATCCCGGATAGAGAGAATTGAAGACAATACCGGTTGACTCGTGATAGCGCTCATGCAGTTCCCGCATAGTTAGCACGTTGCAAACCTTACTGTCCTTGTAAGCTTTGACTGGTTCAAATTTCTTGCCATCAATCATTGCGATCGGCTCTTTAAAGCCTTCTGCAAAGCCATTTAGTTCGCCCAAATCGGGACGGGGTGGAATCTTCCCACCTAGTTCGTCTGGATTGTGCGTGACGGTTCCTAAAATAACCAGCCTTGGCTCTAAAGATGACTTCTTCAGATCCTCTAGCATCAGGTTGCACAAGAGGAAATGACCTAGATGATTGGTAGTGACAGTTAACTCGTAACCTTCTGGACTGCGTAACGGCTCCTTAATTAAGGGCATATAAATTGCGGCGTTGCATACCAAAGCATCTAGGGACTTTCCACTGGCTCGGAAGTTCTTCACAAACTGTCGAACACTTTCCAAGGAGCCAAGGTCGATATGTATACTGGTATAACTGTTGTAAGGGATTTCCACAGCTTGGGCAGCTTTTTGTGCCTTTGCTAAATCCCGACAGGCCAGCACCACATACCATCCCCTTTCAGCAAGAGCTTTTGCAGCATACAAACCTACCCCCGAAGAGGCACCCGTAATTACAACCGTTGGCTTCTGATGTTGTTCCATTCTGTTCGCACTCCATTGACTGTCTCTAGGATCTCACACCAGTGAGCTATCATTATCACCAGCTTTTCAAAGCTGTATCAGGCTGAACGAACCTCGCACTCCAAGTAAAAGGGATTAATCTTTAAAAGAAAAATATATAATTATACAAATAATATTCAAAAGTATATATAAATATAATAATTATTATGATGTATTGATAAGTCTGAAAATTGTATTAATGCAATCTTAACTTTTTCTGTTTTCAAGTATTTTTTCAGATGTATTCAGATGTATATTATTAATGGTTAAAAAAGTATAAGTAAATTTCCTAGCTGTTTAACAATTTATCCGCTGTGGATGAGCTTCTACAATCTGTAAAAAAAATTCTGCAAGACAAGCCTCTCGGTTCAATTCAGTGGTTTGTGCTATATCAATCATGGTTGGGCAAAACTTACGGTGAAATGGCAGAGGCATCAGGCTATGGCAACAATTACATCAAGGAAGTTGGCTCTGAGTTATGGCAAGACCTTTCCATTGCACTTGGAAAAAGAGTAACAAAAAAAAATCTGCATTTGGCCTTGAAGAAGCACGTGGAATATGAGATAGCTGATTCGGAAAATCAGATCCAACAAAAGTTCGGCGAAGAATTTAACTTAGAAATGGTTTCTCCAGACTTTTTTTCAGCAAACAAAATAGAATTTCCTAGCGGCCCTGTAGCACTGGGTTCTCCTCTTTACATCAATCGCCCTCCCCTGGAAGAACTTGTTTGTAACGAGATTTTACACCCTGGTTGCTTAATCCGGATCAAAGCACCTCGAAAGACCGGAAAAAGTTCTCTGCTCAATCGGATGATTGCTTATGCTAGAGAGCAAGATTATCAAATTGTCTATTTGGACTTTCAAGAAGCTGATCAAGACGTTTTTGCTTCCCTGGATAAATTTTTGCGTTGGTTTTGTGTCAATGTCAGCAGACAGTTGAATCTCCTTCCCTGTCTCGATGATTTTTGGGATACGGAAATGGGCAGCAAGGTAAGCTGCAAAATCTATTTTGAAGCATATCTTTTGCAATATATCCATGATAGTCCTGTAGTTTTGGCTTTGAATGAAGTCCATCGCGTTTTTGAACATCCCAATATTGCCCAAGATTTTCTGCCAATGCTGCGATTTTGGCATGAACAAGCAAAGCAAGATCAAACTTGGCAAAAACTGCGGATGGTGGTGGTTCACACAACAGAAATTTATATTCCGCTCAAGCTAAACCAATCGCCTTTCAATGTAGGGATAACAATTACGCTGCCGCCATTTACCCTCAAACAGGTACAGAATTTAGCATTACGTTATGGACTAAATTGTGCAGCAGACTCCGAAGGTGCAAAACGCCTTGCACCCCTACAAGCAATGGTGGGAGGACATCCCTATCTAGTGAGCCTTGCTTTTTATCATTTATGTCAAGGGGAAATGACATTAGAGGTATTACTAGAAAGTGCATCTACACCAGTGGGAATTTACGGTCAGCATTTACGAGAACTGTTGAGCTTACTGCAAAAAGAACCAGAATTAATGACAGCTATGCAACAGGTAATTGCAACAGATCAAAAAGTGGAGTTAGACGCGATCGCTGCTTATAAGCTAGAAAGCATGGGTTTGGTTCAACTCAATGGCAATCAATCTAGCGCCATGTGTGAGTTATATCGTCTTTATTTTAGTCAACAGTTTGGTAAGCAAAATAATGGTTTGTAGTAAGCAGTTTACTGCTTATAAAATAAGGACTAAAGTCCTTACTACGAACTTTATTATATGAATTTTATCAACTGTTATGATACAAGTTTTTTGATTTAGATAAAATTTAAAATAAATTAAATGAAAAATTATCGATATCAAGTTGGTGGCACGCTTACCAGTGACGCTCCTAGCTATGTTGAGCGCAGAGCAGATGTGGAACTTTACGAAGCTTTGAAACAGGGTGAATTTTGTTACATCCTTAGCTGTAGGCAAATGGGCAAATCCTCACTTATGGTAAAAACAAAGCACCGCTTGCAACAAGAAGGCTTTAAATGTGCCACCGTTGATATGACTAATATTGGTTGTGAAAATATAACGCCAGAACAGTGGTATAAGGGAGTTGTCGGGGACATCTGGTTGAGTTTCAAACTGTTGGGAAAAGTCAATTTAAAAACCTGGTGGCAAGAACAAAATGATATTTCTTTGGTTCAGAAACTCAGTCGGTTTATTTCAGAAAATCTGTTAGCTCAGTTTCCGAATGAAAGACTATTTATTTTTATTGATGAAATTGATAGTATTCTCAGCCTAAAATTCTCTGTTGATGACTTTTTTAACTTGATTCGCTTCTGTTATAACCAACGAGCAATTGATCCAGAATATCATCGAATTACATTTGCAATTTTTGGTGTGGCGACACCTTCAGACTTAATTCTAGATCGAAATCATACTACCCCATTTAATCTTGGTAAAACCATCCAAATAAATGGTTTTACTTTTGAAGAAGCTCAACCACTATCTTTTGGACTGGATATTAAAGACAATCATCCCCAGAAAGCTTTGAAAGAAATATTAGGTTGGACAGAAGGACAACCATTTCTTACCCAAAAACTATGTCGGCTACTTGTCAGTTTATCTCAAGATGATACGGGTAGGAAGCTCAAAATTCCCCCTGGCACAGAAGAATTTTGGATAGAAAATGTAGTGCGATCACACATCATCGAGAAATGGGAATCGCAAGATGAACCGGAGCATTTGCGAACTATTCGCGATCGCATCCTCAGAAACGAACAATTTGCCGCCAGATTGCTAGGAATTTATCAGCAAATTCTCCAAGGAGTGAAAGTACCAGCCGACGATAGTCGAGAACAGGTAGAACTGTTGCTGTCTGGTTTGGCGATCAAAAAGCAAGGTTTTCTCCAAATAAAAAACCGAATTTATCAAGAAATTTTCAATTTAGAATGGGTTGGAAAAAAATTAGCTTACTTGCGTCCCTACTACGAAACCTTCAATGCATGGGTAGCCTCAGAGGAAAAGGATAAATCTCGCCTATTGCGCGGACAAGCCTTGATTGATGCTCAAACTTGGGCACATGGTAAAAGCTTGAGCAACTTAGATTATCGATTTTTAGCTGCTAGTGAAGAATTAGATCGACGAGAAGTGCAGCAAGCATTAGAAGCTGAACGTATTAAAGAAGTCGAAGCACGACTTGCAGAACAACAAAAAAGGCTGGCTCAACAAAAGAGAAATGCTACAATAGTAACACTTTTGCTAGTGGGGATGACAATTAAATTGGTGATTTCTATAGTTTGGGGAATGTCGCTTTTACAAAAGATTGATGCTTTAGAATCACAACTAAAATGTACTCAGATAGGGCATAAGGGCAAAGTAATAAATGCAAATTCTCGCTTAGATGGATGCTGAGTGAATTTCAGATTTTGGATTTTGGATTTTAGATTAAAAGTCTGCTTATTAGAGGTTGTTTTAAAAGTTTAATTTATTACTTGCCGGGCTACTAGAAGTTGCGGCTACACAAACAAAACCGACTGAGGTGGGTTAAAAACCCTTGATTTTCTCTAAGTCCACGGAGGTGGGTGGACTTCTCTGCGAGACGGGAGCATCCCAAATGTGTAAAAACATATTTTGTCATTGCAAGCGTAATCAAATGGAGCGTTCGCGTAGCGTCTCTAAGAGTTGCAATCGCAACACCAAGACCTTGCGATTGCTTCATTTCGCTTCGCTTCATTCGCAATGACAATCTGTTATCTTAGTCAATTTGCAAAATTGGGATGCTCCCCTGCGAGACGATGTTCGCGTTCGTTTGTGTAGTAGCGAATTCTATTCGCCTAATACTTTTCAAACATCCTCTTTCTAAGATACAAGTTTGGGTTGAGTACCTACACCAAACAATAAAATTACACCTAATTTATTTTCCTAATAACTCGAAGAAAGTTTGCTTATCAAGATCAATATCCTGAATCATACCCATTAGAGTCCCTTGTTTTAGGTCTTTTCCCGAATGAATAGGAACAACAACTCTTTGTCCACGACTATCCTTGTAAATAGCATGACTCCCCTTTTGACGGTCAAGATAAAAACCTAAATTTTCGATTACTTTGATAAAATCTTTAGCTTTGACACTGGGAAAATTACTCATGCCAAGATACTTAATGGCTTAACAATTAAATCATCTTTAGGAATTGACTGATTATCAGCCTTTAAACTTTCAAGATATAATTCAATAGCTTCTGTAATATTTTCGATGGCTTCTTCAAAAGAATCTCCTTGAGAATGACAACCTTTTAGGATTGGACAAAAAGCGTGATAACCTCCATCTGATTCTTTTTCCAGAAGTACTGTGTAATTGTAAATTTGTTTATTGTTGTCCATAATATTTTCTATTTTTTTGTGATCTATCTACTTTTAACTTAGACTAATTCCATAATAAAGGCTTTTAGATTATGTTGGTAAAAGCAGTGCAATAGCTTTGCCAAAGACACACTACGCAAACGCAGTAGAGTATTCCTTGGACAAGCACTGCTGCAAGCAGATCGTTGATCTTGTAGGTTGGCTTGAAGAAAGTACGATCGCCAACAGAAACGCAGTTCTTCTTAAAGCTACCGATGATGTGAGTTAAAATCCTGATATCTTCAATAATTACTCACGCAGACAGGCACCGAAAAAGCGATCGCTATGCTTCAGTATCCCCATCTCGAACAAGCGCTAAAATATCACTTCGGTTATGACCAATTCCGCCCCGGACAACGGCAAATTATCGAAGATGCGCTGCAAAATCGAGATTTAATGGTTGTGATGCCGACTGGTGGGGGAAAATCTTTGTGTTTTCAGCTACCAGCGTTGTTGAAAAATGGACTAACTGTGGTAGTGTCGCCGTTAATTGCTTTGATGCAAGACCAAGTAGAAGCACTGCGAAATAATAATATTAACGCGACATTTCTCAATAGCAGTTTGAATGCTTACAAAGTGCGATCGCGGGAAGAAGCTATCCTCAGTGGTAAAGTAAAATTACTATACGTCGCCCCGGAACGTCTCCTCAGTGAAAGGTTTCTCCCGTTTCTCGATTTAGTTAAAGAAAAAATAGGGATTTCTAGCTTCGCTATTGATGAAGCGCACTGTGTTTCGGAATGGGGACACGATTTTCGTCCAGAATATCGCCAGTTGAAATCTCTGCGGAAACGCTATCCTGATGTTCCTACCGTCGCCCTCACCGCCACAGCAACCGATCGCGTCCGTAGTGATATCATTCAACAACTAGGGCTGAAGCAACCAAGTATCCATCTTGCTAGTTTTAATCGTGAAAATCTTTATTACGAAGTTCGTCCTAAAACTAAATATGCTTACGCTGAATTATTAGAACTAATTCGAGAAACTGAAGGTTCGACAATTATTTATTCTTTAACTCGTAAAAAAGTTGATGAACTCACGTTTAAACTGCAAAATGA
>JBGTMK010000775.1:0-4706 GCA_041743605.1 Nostoc sp. | reverse complement strand
TGTAACAGAGGAAACTTCTCTTTACCAGCAACTATTTGACGAGATGTTCGATAGGTTCAACCTTTCGGCAAAGATTGTAGCAAAGCAAGCTGGAGTTTCAGAGGTGCTAATTTCTAGATTTCGTAAGGGAAAGGCTGACTTGGGAACTAGAAAGTTTCTAGCATTGTTAGGGGCTGTTCCTATAGAAGCACGGGAGTGGTATTTGTCTCAGATGCTTGGGGCGAAGCCAGGTGTAAGCCTGCAAAAGCTTGTATCTGCTGCCTCTCCTGTAGAAAAAGTTGAAATCCTCAACTTAATTGCCCATTCTTTCCTAGAAGATCGAAAAACTACTGGGACAAGTGAATTGATATCATCAGCAGTATGATCCATAGTAATCCCATGATATGAGTAAACATAAGGAATATCATGTGGACTTGTTGCTTGCCCGTATCTAATTTTAAAGCGATGTGATTGGATAATCTCCGTGTTCGTCAATCCAAAATACTTGCGTCATAAAGGTTTTGTGTGGAGATGATCAAGTGCTTTGAGGTATAAACTCATGATCAACTAATCAACACTATCAGAAATGTTGAATACTGATACAAAACTTTACATTGTTAGTTACACTAAGTCTCAAAAGCTTAAATTAGTCAGCAAAACATCATCTCCTCAAACCAATGAACATAACTGATTTTCTGACACATACAAGATTGAAGATAGCGGAATTTATCTAATAGTGTATGTCCCCATTGTTCAGGAATAGATAAAAGCTGTAAAATCAGATAAGCTATCAAACTCACGTAAATTTGTAGGGTGATACCATTGACGTTTTTGGTAATTAATTTGTCAAGTTTAAGGAACTCCATTGTAAATAACTCCATGAAAGTGCTTGCACCCAAGACAGCCATAAGGTTTTGGACTAACTTCTGCTCTGGGATGCCTCAGTTCTTCTGATGCAATTCTTTCAGCAATATCAGCAATCCAAACACCAGCCTGAACGACAAAAAATCCAGCTCCCACAGACGCGCTGCCGTAGAATGCCATCATTTGCAGTGTAGATTTATGTGGATTAAGGATATTTCCTATTACAATTATCCCTACCCATACTATTATAATCAAGCAGGATATGCTGCCAGTAACAAACGCTAATACTCCGTTGATTCCGAGCGAAGTGGTGAAGTTTGAAAGAGCTTGTAATCTTGGAAATCTCATTTTTTGTCCGAATAATCAATGCTAAGAAGCAAAGGACAATGGGTAATTAGTTCTTTACTTACCCTTTACACAAACGCATTACAAACTCACCCTATAATCGTGAGCCTCAATTAGGGACAGGTGCGTTGGTAATCTTGCCAAAATATTACCAGATTTCTAATATTTTACCAACTTTTTTAGTAAAATGAATCTGAACAAAAGACGTTCTCAATTCTGTTGTTAAACCAAAGCGGCCAACACTAAGCAAGAATACTTCTCAGCATTAATTCGAGTTACATTTCTTGATAAGCAGCTAACTGCCGATTGTTTGCGAGTATTAATTTAAAAGCCTTTAATCATCACCTGGAAAACTAGGTCCACTAATCACTATTTGGTAAGAGGCTGGCAATAGGGTTAAAAACTGCGATCGCCCTGATGCAGGTACAGAATTTTCCTTTTCAAGCGGCTGAAAAACTTTAGCCAACAAGCTTATCAGCTGCAAGAATCCCTTTTTAGCCAAAATTTTGTCTCGTCGCCAGAAAATTGGCAATATAATAGTCTTTATATATAGGGAATCAAAACGGCATGAAACGTAAAAGGTTTTTCAGGAAGAAACAAATACCCTCGTAAACTTTTTGTATTGAAAAATACAGGTAAATTCGCGATCGGCTTTTTATAATTGATAGATAGAGTAGCCAATGACCCAAGATAATGGACTTTGTAGTAACTTGAAGTCTATCAGAACTCGCTTAGGCATGAGCCAGCAGCATTTGGCTAACCTAACTGGAGTTACCCGTCAGACTATTAGTGGTGTAGAGTCAGGACAATATGCCCCCTCAGTTACTATTGCACTACGTTTAGCCAAAGTGCTTGGCTGTCAAGTAGAAGAGCTATTCTGGATAGAGCAAGATTTCCCGGAAGTGGAAGCAGTGCTTGCTAAACCTGTTCCTGGGGATCAGCAGTTGCGAGTTAGTTTAGCGAGAGTTGCAGGGCAATTGATAGCTTATCCTCTAGTTGGAAAAGATGCGTTTCGTACAGAAATGATTCCGGCTGATGGTGAAGCAGTTACAGTGAGCTACCCCATCGCACAAAAAAGTTGCAATAGCGAAGCGTTAGCGGGCGGGTTTCCCGACATAAGCAAACTGCCGTTCCCGGAAAAAGTTCCCACACGATATCTGTACCCCTGCGGGGAAGCAAACGAAGCGTTAGCGTCTCCAGAGAAGGCTGAGGGTGAGAGTCAGATAGGTACAAACAAAATCCGGGTTCGCCTCTTGGATGATGTCGATAAACTTTACAATACAGTCGTGATCGCTGGTTGTGCGCCGATCATTTCTTTATGGGCAAGAGCTAGCGAACGTTGGCATCCTCAATTGCGCGTTAATTATACCCTTGCCAACAGTATGGCTGCTTTATATAGTCTATATAGAGGTGAAGTCCATGTTGCGGGGATGCATTTGTATGATTCGCAAACAGGGGAATATAATGTCCCTTTTGTCCAAGAAGTTCTAGCAGGTAAAGCAGCAGTCTTAATTACCCTTGGTGTCTGGGAGGAAGGAATTTTAGTGTCGTCAGAAAACCCAATGGGAATCAAAACAGTTAGTGACTTGGTGTCTAAGGGAGTGACAATTGTTAACCGCGAATTAGGTTCTGGCTGTCGAATGCTTTTGGAACGAGAACTAAAACAAAAGCAAATCCCGTTCCAGGCTGTGAAAGGATTTGATTATGTCGCTTACAATCACCAAGACGCGGCACAAGCGGTACTATCAGGAGTTGCTGATGCCTGCATCAGTACAGCAGCTATAGCTGCGATTTTTGGGCTGGAATTTATTCCCTTGCATCAGTCACGCTACGACTTGGTGATTCTTAAAGAATATCTGGAAGAATCACCAGTAAGGCAGCTGCTTGGAACTTTAGAACATCGGCTAGTTCATTCGCAGTTGCAGGTTCTCGGCGGCTATGACACTAGCAAAACCGGAGAAGTGGTAGCAACAATTTAGGATGGACTACTGTTTTAATTGGTTTAGTGGCAGTACAGTTCTCGACTCGCTCCTGATAGTTGGTGATAAAGCTTACAGCAGTGGTGAAATCCGTGACTATTTACATCGCCCTTGGTATTCGCTTGCCTTTGCTCGTCTTGGCAATGAACTGCTTTAAGCGGCGTTGCACTTTTCCCACGCTTCACGCTTTGCGAACTGCTTGCAGCAGCGCAACTCTTAGAGACGCTCCGCGTAGCTTGCTTTCCCGTAGGGGTAAGCGATCGCCCGTTAAAGGTTGGCTTGAGTTATTACTGGACAGATGCTTAAACGAAATTTCCCTTCTAGGTCGGTGAAAAGCTTATCCAGTAAGCCTTTAAACAGACTGCCATCACTCTCAAGCTAATATTTTTTCCGCCGGCCAGAAAATTAGCAATATGTATGTTAGTCTTTAAATATAGGGAATCGAAATCGGATCAAAGGTAAAAGGTCATCCAGAAAGAGATAAACATTCTGAGAAACCTTTTAGATGAGGGGAGACAGGTAAATCCGCGCTCGGCTTCGTGTAAATGAGAGTTAAAGCCAATGAAGCAGGATAGTGACCTCTGTAATAACTTGAAGTCAATTAGAACTCGTTTGGGGATGAGTCAGCAAGAGTTAGCTAAACTAGCTTGTGTATCTCGTCAGACTATTACTGGTGTAGAGTCAGGACAATATGCCCCATCAGTTGCCATGACACTTCGATTGGCAAAGGCACTTGGCTGTCAAGTGGAGGATCTATTCTGGCTAGAGCAGGATTTACCTCAAATTAAAGCCGTGCTTGCCAAACCTGTCCCTCGCGATCAACAGATGCGATTTAGTCTAGCACAAGTTGGTGGGCAATGGATAGCTTATCCCTTGATTGGCAAGGATGCTTTCCGCATAGAGATGATTCCGGCTGACGCTGAAGGCACAAGCGTTACAGGTACAGATGAAGTACTGGTTCGGCTCTTGGATGATAATATCGGCAAACTTCAGAACACTGTAGTGATTGCTGGATGTGCGCCTGTACTTTCACTCTGGGCAAGAGCTACTGAACGCTGGCATCCCCAACTGCGAGTCCAATTTAACCATGCAAACAGTATGTCTGCATTGCATAGTTTGTGCCGAGGTGAGGCTCACATCGCTGGGATGCACCTGTATGACCCCGAAACTGGGGAACATAATGTTTCCTTTGCCAGTGAAGCCTTAGCAGGGAGAGCAGCCGTTTTGATTGCGCTTGGTGTTTGGGAGGAGGGACTGTTAGTACAACCTGAGAACCCAATGGGAATCAGAACAGTTGCCGATTTAGCAACAAAGGGTGCAATCATCGTCAACCGGGAACACGGCGCTGGGAGTCGCTTACTTTTGGAGAGAAAACTTCAAGAAGAGCAAGTACCATTCGACGCTGTTAAAGGATTTGACCGCATCGTTAAAAGTCATCAAGATGTTGCCCAAGCCGTAGCCACTGGAAGTGCCGATGCAGGTATCAGTACCGCATCTGTAGCCGCCACCTTTGGACTGGGATTTATTCCCCTGCATAAG
>JBGTMK010000774.1:0-2615 GCA_041743605.1 Nostoc sp. | reverse complement strand
GAGGTGAAACGCTGCTGCGGCCACGATAGTTTAGGGGTAGCCCTACGCAAAAATAGCTCGATGCCAGGTTCTATAATTCAAACTTAAACCCCCCAAGCTCACATCATAGCTTCGGGGGTTTAAGTTTATGGTAGAAAATCTTCAAGTTTGGATTGTGCCAGTATTTACCCCAGATTTAGCAGGTAAATACCATATTTTGCAGGTGCGCTCATCATATAAAATAAGGCTGTATTTTGGAAAATGACCTAAACGCTGCTGGTAATCTTTCACCAAGCTTATCTGTACAAAAAGGTAGGCTTCATTGTGCATCACTTTTGGATGACCATGTATACCACATCAATCATCATTTAGTTAGTTAATAAATACCTATACATAAAATGCCCCTTAAAATCGTTCAGAACTTTGATGGAAGTTTCACTCTTGAAGCACAAGCTCAAGAAACTCTATTCAATTTATTGACAGGTGTTGCTTTCTTGAAGCAAATTTGCCAACAGTTGGGGTGTGAGGGACTTAAATTTACAGAATTACTTTTCCAACCAGTTCCTTACAGCTTAACTACCACTAAAGGAATGCCAGCGGAATTTGAAAAGTATCATGAATCTGATGAGTATGTCATCATTAATGTGCCACCAAATTTCATGTTCAGTGCTAAAATTTTTAAGCCCAGTCGCCTTTGTGCAATTTACCAAAAATTAATTGAGTAATGAATAATTTTAAAGATAGTTTTTCCCTAATTAGCAATTCTCAATTCTGAAGGCAAATAATAAGTTTGATATTTGATGTATGGCTCCTGAAAAAAATCTTTCCTCTTTGGCAACTCTGGAATACATTGCTTACATTGACGATTGCGGGCAATTACCAGAACAATTTCAAAGTAAAATCGGAGTATATGCTATCTTTGACCAAAACAAAGTGCTGCAATTTGTAGGATATTCCCGTGATGTTTATCTTAGCCTGAAGCAGCATTTAGTTCGTCAGCCGCAGCAATGCTATTGGGTAAAGGTTCAAACTATTGAACGTCCTAGTCGCACAATTTTAGAAAATACTGAAAATGCTTGGATTGCTGAAAATGGCAGTGTGCCTTGGGGTAATGGGGATAATAAGGAAAAATGGACTCATCCCATTGATGTCAAAGTTGTAATGACACCTGAAGAACAGGCAAGTTATCAAAATCCAGCTAATGATGAATTAGCAAAAATAAAAGTTCTTAAAAACGTGGCACGGAGAGTAGAAGCAGAAATTTCAACGCAATTGTTACAAGTGCGTGGTTTGCAAATACAGATTCGCTTCAATCCTAAATTGAAAGAAGAAGGTCTACTAGATTTGAAATGAAGGTAGTTTTGGGGAAAACTATCTTATTATTGTTTTTAATATCCCATGACAATACAGCTGCTGAATGATCGCTATCAAGTTATTCGCACACTGGGTGCTGGTGGGTTTGGTGAAACCTATCTAGCAGAAGATACCTATATGCCCTCAAAGCGGCGTTGTGTGGTTAAACAGTTAAGACCGATTCACAACAATCCCCAAATTTACCAGTTAGTGCAAGAGAGGTTTCAACGCGAAGCAGCTATTTTAGAAGAACTCGGTGGTGCAAATGATCAAATTCCGGCATTATATGCCTACTTCTCTTCAGGTGGACAATTTTACTTAGTTCAAGAATGGGTTGAAGGCGATACTTTAACTGGAAAAGTCCAGAAGCAAGGGCTATTTAGTGAAGGTGCTGTCCAGGAATTATTCATGAATTTATTACCTGTCCTAGATTACGTTCACTCTAAGCATATCGTTCACCGCGATATTAAACCGGATAACATTATTGTGCGTTATCGGGATGCTAAAGCAGTGCTGATTGATTTTGGTGCTGTGCGGGAGTCAATGGGAACAGTAGTAAATTCTCAAGGCAATCCTACCAGTTCGATTGTGATTGGTACACCTGGCTATATGCCAAGTGAACAAGCCGCAGGTAGACCTGTTTATTCTAGTGATTTATACAGTTTAGGAATGACGGTAATTTATTTGCTGACTGGTAAACAGGCGCAACAACTAGAAACGGATTCCCAGACAGGTGAAATTGTGTGGCGACAGTATGCTGGTCATATTAGCCCAATTATGGCAGGAGTGATTGATAAAGCGATCGCTTATCATCCGCGTGATCGCTACCCTACAGCTAGAGCAATGCTGGATGCTTTGCAGAACATAGCAAATCCAATTCCCCCGACGCAACCCCTCTTGACTCAACCGACTGTAGTCTCTGCACCGCCACCTCAGACAGTACCTGTCAAACCACAGCCTAGCCCTCAAAGTGGTAATAATCAGAATAATATCCTCATGGGTAGTTTGATTGCAGGTGGGTTAATCGGTGCATCTGTGATTATTAGTCAAGTGTTACCAAAATCTTCTCAACCGACAACAGACAAAACAGTATTACCTTCAGAACCACCGTCAAATGTCACCACCCCAGTGATTGAAACTCCCAAAATTACACCAAATCAATCTATACCTCCCTCAACTGCATCCATACCACCAGTAGATACCACCGCTTTCAACAATTATTTATGGCTTTCCCAAAGACGGGTAACTGATGTAGATTTGGATGGTAAAGACGGTTTGGAACT
>JBGTMK010000773.1:0-10658 GCA_041743605.1 Nostoc sp. | reverse complement strand
ACCTGTATACGGGTTCCCGTACTCCGCGCCCATTCAGAAGCCATTAATTTAGAATTTGAGACTCCCTTTAGTGCAGAGGAAGCCAGAGAAATTTTAAATTCCTCCCCTGGAGTGAAACTGGTCGAAGATTGGGAAACTAATCATTTTCCGATGCCAATTGAAGCAACAGGTCGAGATGAAGTTCTAGTGGGAAGAATTCGTCAGGATATTTCTCATCCCTGTGGCTTGGAATTATGGTTGTGCGGCGACCAAATCCGCAAAGGCGCAGCATTGAACGCAGTACAAATCGCCGAGTTGTTAGTAGAGAAAAATCTACTCAAACCATTAGCTATTAGTCATTAGTCATTGGTAAAGTGACAAAGGACAAATGATACTTGAAAGCAATTTGCAGATAGGTTATTACAATAGAGAACCACCAAGATATAAAAATATGGGTAATCAGGAGTGAAAAAAGGGTGGGAGATTTTGGCAATGTTTTAACTGCTATGATTACGCCATTTAAAGCAGATGGTAGTGTCAACTATGATGTAGCGGCAGAACTGGCGGCGCATCTAGCTAACAACGGTACAGATACATTGGTAATGTGCGGCACAACAGGAGAATCCCCAACACTGAGTTGGGATGAAGAATACCAGTTGTTTGTCGAGGTATTGCAGTCCGTGGCAGGAAAAGCCAAGGTAATCGCAGGTTGTGGATCAAATTCCACTAAAGAAGCGATCGCAGCCACCCAAAAAGCGTCTAAGATAGGAGTACATGGTTCCTTACAAGTTGTTCCTTATTACAACAAACCGCCACAAGCGGGATTGGAAGCGCACTTTCAGTCCATAGCACAAGCCTGTCCCGACTTACCTTTGTTGTTATATAATGTCCCGGGTCGTACCGGACAAAACCTTCAGCCAGAAACAGTTGCCCGATTAGCTGAGGTTAACAATATTGTCGGGATTAAAGAATCCACTGGTAATATAGATCAGGCTAGCGTTATTCGTCGCTTGACACCAAAAGAATTCCACATCTATTCTGGTGATGATTACATGACTTTGCCCTTGTTAGCGATCGGGGCAAGGGGTGTGGTAAGTGTGGCTTCTCATCTGGTAGGAAACCAACTACAGCAGATGATCCAAGCTTTTAGTGCCGGGAAAATTGAAGTAGCCAGCGACATTCATCTCCAACTCTTCCCGTTGTTTAAAGCTCTATTTCTCACTTCAAATCCCATTCCAGTGAAAAAAGCACTGCAACTTCAAGGTTGGGAGGTTGGTTCAACTCGTCCGCCGCTATGTGAAGCTGATTTAGAAGTCAGTCAAAAGTTAGAAGCGGTTCTGAAAGAACTTAGTTTAATCTAGCCACCAGCGAGTTACGCGCAAGATACACATAAACAATGATCATAATTGTTCATAAGTTGCAATTTAAAAATCTGTGCTAGGAATGTATAGATATACTATAAATCCTTGAATTACAGTTGATTTTATTGAATAAAAAATTGAAGATTTCAATTTAAAACTTGATTGCTTTCAGACTGACTTAAGAGGCAGATTATGTTGTCTTAAATACAAGTTCGTTAACTATCAACTTAATTAACCACAAGTAACAATCTAAGGAGAAAATGGCTAAAAACGAAGCTAACAATTCCGCCTTGAAAATTATTCCTTTGGGCGGTTTGCATGAAATTGGGAAAAATACCTGCGTTTTCGAGTACGGAGACGAAATTATCCTGTTAGATGCAGGATTGGCTTTTCCCACAGGGGCGATGCATGGAGTAAATATTGTTCTACCAGATACGACCTATCTGCGGGAAAATCGCCACAAAATTAAAGGGATGATCGTTACCCACGGTCACGAAGACCATATTGGCGGGATTGCTTTTCATCTCAAGCAATTTGATATCCCGGTGATTTATGGGCCCAGACTAGCAATGGCAATGCTAGAGGGTAAATTGGAAGAAGCAGGAGTCCGCGATCGCACAGAATTAAGAAAAGTTATGCCCCGTGATGTCGTGCGGATTGGCAAAAACTTTTTAGTCGAATATATCCGTAACACTCACTCCATCGCTGATAGTTTCACTGTTGCCATTCATACCCCACTTGGTGTAGTTATTCACACAGGCGATTTTAAAATTGACCACACCCCAGTGGATGGTGAAAAGTTTGACCTGCAACGCCTAGCAGAACATGGCGAAAAAGGCGTTCTTTGTTTACTGAGTGATTCCACTAACGCCGAGACACCAGGATTTACACCTTCGGAACGTTCTGTTTATCCCAATCTTGAGAGAGTATTTAGTCAAGCCACTGGACGATTATTCGTCACCACCTTTGCTTCTAGCGTCCATCGCATCAACATGATTTTGGATATCGCCAAGAAGCAAAACCGTGTAGTAACGATTGTGGGGCGTTCCATGCTGAACTTGATTGCTCATGCTCGGAATCTAGGTTACATCAAGTGTGATGATAATCTGCTGCAACCATTGCACGCAGTCCGCAACCTCCCTGACGAAAAAGTTTTAATTCTCACTACAGGTTCTCAGGGTGAATCGATGGCAGCAATGACCCGCATTGCTAACAAAGAACATCCTCATATTAAAATCCGCCAAGGGGATACGGTAGTATTCTCTGCTAACCCAATTCCCGGAAATACGATCGCTGTAGTCAACACCATTGATAAATTAATGATTCAAGGTGCGAAAGTGGTCTATGGACGGGATAAAGGAATTCACGTATCTGGTCACGGCTGTCAGGAAGAACAAAAGTTGATGATTGCCTTAACTCGACCCAAATTCTTTGTGCCATTTCACGGCGAACATCGAATGCTAGTGAAGCACGCAGAAACCGCTCAGAGTATGGGCATTCCCGCAGAAAATATGATCATTATTCAGAATGGTGATATTGTCGAACTGACTGAAGATGCGATTCGCGTCGCTGGTAAAGTGCCATCTGGTATCGAATTGGTAGATACTACTAGTTCGGGAATGGTAAGTGCCAAAGTGCTGCAAGAACGGCAACGTATGGCTTCAGAAGGGATTATCACGATCGCAGCTGCCATTGATTGGAATGGTAAACTGTTGGCAAAACCAGAAATTCACCTCCGGGGTGTAGTAACTAGTGTAGAGCGATCGCTCTTACAAACTTGGGTAAAACAACGCATTGAAGAAATCCTCACTGTGCGCTGGACAGAATTTGCTCCTAGCGAAGGTGAAGCAGCAGATATAGACTGGGGCGGATTGCAAGGAACTTTAGAACGAGAATTGCAACGTTCCATCCGTCGAGAATTGCAATGTCAACCATCTGTGACTTTGTTGATGCAAATTCCTGATGAGCCACCTGTGAAAGTTGCCGATGGCAGAAGACGGCGGACTCGGACTGCTGCTCAGGTAGCATCGTAGGGAATTTAAAGTAGAATTTCACGCAAAGGCGCAAAGACGTAGGATTTTTCTAACGCCTTTGCGCTTTGGTTTAAAATGCGTGGATAACAATAAAAACAAGGTGGATTTAAGGGTTTTTTTCCTCATCCTTGTATAAAGTTTTTTGCTTGGCGCTGACCTTAAATTCTGCTTTGCCGTATCCTTCCTCTAAATGTATATCGTTAATTTCGACTTCATACGGGTAGTCCATTAACTCACTCAAAGCTTTTGCTAAGACTTCTTCAATCTGAAGGGGAGACACAACTTTAAGAAAATGTCTCTTCCTTTTCTCTTGGCGCTCCCAAAAATCATCTAGTTCCATATCTCTAATAAGGTATATTACAACGAATAATCATTTTTAATTGATGGCATAATGAATCTATCCAGGAGAATTCCTCGGAGGCGATCGCTATGACTAAAACACCAATAAAAATTAGTACTCTTGAAGAATACATCAATTTTGATGATGGCACTGATAAGCGCTATGAACTTGAGGATGGGGTACTGCTAGAAATGCCTCCTGGTACTGGTAAGCATGAGGCTATTATCACCTTACTCTTAGTTTGCTTCTTTTTAGAAATTCAAAAAATGGGACTGCCTTTACAACCGCGTCCTAACGGTACAGAAGTGCTAACCAATAAACAACCCAGGCGACCTGATATCTGTGTGATTACCAATCAACAGGCACAAAGTATTGAGAGTACTTCCGCCATCCTCAAAACTGCTCCACCCCTCTTAGTTGAGGTGGTAAGTCCTGAATCTGTTAACCGGGACTATAACCAAAAAACCTCTGAGTATGCAGCTATTGGTGTGGTCGAGTATTGGATTGTTGACCCCTTAAAAAATCAGGTGACAGTGTGTTTGCTAGACAATGGTAGTTATAAGCAAACTGTGTTTACTGGAAATCAGCAAATTATTTCTCAAATATTTACACAGCTAACCCTGACAGCCCAGCAGGTGCTTTCAGCTTAGGGTTGTTAAACCTTTTTCTTGACGTTAAAACTGTTAAGTATTTATAAGTTCTATGATTTATTGCTTTTTAGCAGCTAGTCATGATAAATTTAACGCTAATCAATCTCAATTAAATATCTTAATATCTCTCAACTAATGCCACCGAAACGTTGCTAAATTGACTGCTAGCAGTTTTATAAGAATTTGAGCCATCTCCAGTCCTCTGCTATTTGTTGAGGTTTCCACGCTTTAATTTGCTAGCCATAGCCTAAATCAAGTCTAATAATCTCCATTTTCAATACTTCGATAGATGCTTAACTGCACTTTTAATTATGCAGTTAGGCACAGTTTAGAGCAGGGTAATGTTAAGCTACATCTCAATTTATTGAGAAAAATTATTAATTTTTACTGACATTACCCCACAAAAAAGGCAAGCGCTAACTTGTCTAGATTCAAACATTAATTAATCTCATCTTCTAGTATGCAAACCGATCTGATTTTATTCAACAGTGTTCTGTTGAGCAGTATTTTCGTGTCCACTGCTGCTGCTGCGCCTGCACAACCTACACCGGAAAGTGAAATTCCCTACATTAGTGAAATACAATTACCGCAAACTAGCGCTCAGTTTTTATTCCAAGATACAAACGCCTCTTCAACATCGGTAGCACAAACGCCCACATCTCCAGCAGAAGAAAGTGAAGAACCTGATATTGAACTGGATGTCATCGGTACTCCACTGGTGAACTTTATCGAAGAACGTCAAAGTTCACCGACAGGCGTAATTATCCTTGACCAAAAAGAAATTCAACGTTTTAATTACAGAACGATTGGCGAAGTGTTGCGTCGTCAGCCAGGTGTGGTCTTAGGAGGGCCGCCGGGAGAAGATAAAGACGTGCGACTTTTGGGTTTACCGAAAGAATATACACAAATTTTGATTAACGGTCAGCGCTTTCCTGACGGTGGCGAAAGCCGAGAATTTAAAGTAGACCGCATTCCTGTAAGTTTAGTTGAGCGGATCGAAATTATCAGCAATCCTAGCGCCATACAAAATTCTCAGGGTGTGGCGGGTACTGTAAATATCATCCTCAAAAAAGCACCCGATGGTCGGATTGCTGACCTCACCGTTACTGGTACAACGTTAGAGACTGTAGGCCCCTTTGGTGGTGTCAGCTTTGTTTATGGTGATAAACAAGGTGACTTTAGTTACTTACTCAGTGGGGGAGTTCAACAACGGGAAGCACCCAAAGATAAATTTAAGCAATCTTTAGATTTGCAAAACCGTCCTACCCAAGAAGAAAGAGAAAATGAAAGCAAAAGTCTTTTCGATATTAGTCTAGCACCGCGCTTTGTTTGGCAGGTGTCTGCCAAAGATACCCTCAGTTTTGACCCCTTCTTTTTGCAAACCAACGAAGAAAAAGACGCAATCCGCAACGTCAATAACCAGAAGTTCTTTTCTCCTAGTGGTAGACTTCAGGAGCTACAACAGCAAACTATCAGTCTTGATGAAGATAAAACAATTACTGGTTGGCGTTTAGGCGGTAGCTGGGAGCATCAATTGAGTTCTACTGCTGACATAACACTGGGGTTGTTATTCCAGCAGACAGATGAAAACAAGGACAAGATAGAACGAACAAATAGCACCACTACTACTTTTCGGAATACTGCTGGTAGTCCCATAGATACCGCAAGACCTGTAAGAAATACCGACATCATCAAGCGCGAGGACGAAACAAAAACTGACCAAGAGTTGTTGATAACCTTGGGCTTTAACTTCCGCCCTTGGGAAAACCACAAATTCACAATGGGGCTAGAAGGAAGTCTGCGCGATCGCGAGAAAAAGAAAATTAGTACTGAACAGCAAATAACACCTGTACTTTTAGCCGCGGTTGAAAAAACTGGCCCCAAGGATATTTATGGTATTGAGGAAAATCAACTAAATCTTTTCGTCCAAGACGAAATTCGCTTGGGTGAGAAACATACCCTCACGGCGGGAGTGCGAATGGAAGCATTTGACAATAAAGCTACCGCTGCTGATAACAGCGCCATTGGCCAGTCAGGTACTATATTTAACCCTTCGTTGCACTACAAATACCAAGTTTTTCCAACAACTGTTTTTCGCTTAAGTACAGCGCGGACTATTCGCCGTCCCAAATTCGATGATCTCATCCCCTTCCGCGAATCAAAAAATGGCACATTACTCCAACCTGATGTGATTGGAAATCCGAATTTGAAACCGGAAACTTCTCTTGGTGTAGAAGCGGGAATTGAACAATCTTGGGGAAATAATACCGGGGCGTTTGGCTTAAATGCTTTCTATCGTTGGGTAGATGACAAAATCGAGAATGATACAAACTTCAATTCGACGAACAATCGCTATGAACAATCATTCCGAAATGTGGGAGATGGAAAAATTTATGGGTTGCGGATAGATTTACAAACGCGCACACCTTTTTTGGGTTTACCAAACTTGACCTTATTTGGTAATGTTTCTTTCCTTGGTTCAGAAGTGGAAGACCAAATAAGTAGAGAAATTCGCCGCTTTAGAGAACAACCAGCATACGTAGCCAATCTGGGTTTTGACTACGTTATTCCAGAGTGGGGGATGAATTTTGGTTTAAGCTACAACATTCTACCCGGCTTTGAAAACCGTGAACTCAAAGATGGCAAAAACGAAGTTACTAACCAAGCCGGAGAAAATGCTCTAGATGCTTACGTAGCTTTCCGGTTAACAAATAATGTCCAGTTGAGTTTATTTGGTAAGAACCTACTGGCGGCTGAAAGAAGTAAATCCCGTAGTATTTTTGATACTTCTGGTGTGTTTGAAAGTTCTCGTATCGAGCAGGAAACAGCAGAAAGACTTTATGGTATTAGTATGTCATGGCAATTTTAAGTTTTAATTTTTGTTCGAGTAATTTACAATCTCAGTAAAGCCTCAGCTCAAAAATGGCGCTATGAATAACCCAGATCATCGAATTAGTAGAGAACTAGCCCCAGAAATTTTTCAGCTTGCGTCTGAGTTATATGCTCAAAAACAGCAGGAATATTCTCTCCAAGAATTAATAATCATCGGAGAAGAAGCAAAGATTCCGGCTGAGTTTATTCAGCAAGCTACGGAGTTAATTCTACTTAAGCAGAAAGATCAAGAAATTCAAGGTAACAAAAAACAAAACAGATTTAAACTAGCCTTACTCGGAGTGCTAGCAGCCGGAGGAACTTTAATAATAGGCGGATGGACATATAATCAACTATCTGCTAGTAATAATAGCCCTCAATCTCCAGTAGGAATTTTACCTGGCAAAAATGAAAAAAATCACATGGGAAATGTTGAGCGTTACCTGCTAAATAAAGAGGGCTTAGTTGATGGACTTTTACTTAGCGATGGTAAACAGGTAAAGTTTCCATCCCATCTCAGTGAACAGATAGTAGCTGCTATAAAACCAAAAGATTCTGTAGAAGTTATTGGGAAATTGGGGACTCCTAGTGTTTATGGACAAGAAATAGAAGCTCGTACTGTTACCAACACTCAAACTAAAGCAATTGTTGCCAAACAACCGAAACCTAAAGGTCGGAAAAAACCAGAACCTACTGATTTAGTTACTCGCAACATTGAAGATTCCGTTCAACATTGGCTAGTGAATGATAAAGCAGAAATTAAAGGAGCAGTTTTAACATCTGGAACTCAAGTCAAATTTGCTAAACCTTTGGGTAAAAGCTTAAAAGAAGTGGCAAAAATAGGTAGTCAAATCAAAGCTGATGGAGTCGGGAAGCAAACTTCTTATGGTGATATTGTCGAAGTAATATCACTGCAAATTGATGGTAGTGTCTTGCCAAATGCCAATTGATAAAGGAATTACTCGGAAATTTGGTAACGGGTAATGCGTTTGACTGTTGTTAAATCTAATCCCAATTCCTGAGTAATTCCTGCTTCGATAGCAGCAATATCTGTGGTAGGTAATTCAAGTTCTAAAGTTTTGATGGCTGAGTCTGCTGTCCTAATACTGACTTTTGTAAATCCTACCTGCTCCTTAATATCTGCTTTAATGGCTAATACGGTGACAGATAACTGAACTTTTATTTGGTTATTTGCTTCTAAATAGGATTGAGTATTGTACTTGTAACTTAACATTTGGTTAGCGACGCTTTTTCCCCCAAACCAAATGCTCATTCCAATTAGGGGTAATGGTAGCCAAAATTCTAACCCTAAAGTAAAAATTGAGCGCCAGATGGTTAAAAGGGGGTTGCGATCGCGCATAAGAATCAAGAACAACAATTTTAATGAGAATAACTAGCATTATTGTAAGATAATATTCTCATCTGTGTAAATTGTTGACGATCGCTATGAAAATATTGGTAGTCGAAGACGATCCAGAACTTTTAGAACCTTTAAATACAGTCCTGTCGAGAGCTGGACATATTGTAGATGGGGTTGGTAGCTGTGAGCTAGCCACCTCCTTAATCGGTGAACAAGATTATGATTTGCTGATACTCGATTGGATGTTACCTACAGGAAGTGGTATTTATCTATGTCAACAATACCGACATACAGGGAAAACATCGCCTGTATTGATGCTCACCGCCAAAGACAGTATCTCCGATAAGGTTAAGGGACTAGATGCCGGAGCAGATGACTATATTGTTAAACCTGTAGATATGCTGGAGTTACTAGCACGAGTGAGAGCTTTGGGAAGGCGATCGCCTGTTTGGCAAGACCAAATCTTAAAATTTACCGACTTACAACTGAATTTAGATACCCACACAGCACAACGACAACAGCAACAAGTCCAACTCTCTGTCCGCGAATGTCAATTACTAGAATACTTCTTGCGCCATCCCTCTCAAATTTTAAGCCGTGACCAATTAGAGCAAGCATTATGGACATGGGATGCAGAACCAGGAACTAATGCAATCACAGTCCAGATTCAACGATTACGGCAGCGTTTACAACAGATAGGTGCTGACCAGTGGATTGAAACAGTATATGGTTTGGGATATCGTTTAAGCGTACCCAACTGACATTAAATAATTCGTAATTCGTAATTCGTAATTCGTAATTCGTAATTCGTAATTATGTTTTGTGACGGGGATTTAACCTCGACACAAAACATAAAGCCTCTAGAGGCAGGGGACTTAACCCCCCACCAATTGTTAATATTAATTATTAGTTGCCGCCAATTTTTGGTAATAGTTGTTAACTAGCTTTAGTTGGTGTTTTTTAACCACTTCTGAGTTTTTAAGTCCCCTGCTTCAAAAAACAACAAGTTGTTTGGCTCTTTCTAAATCACCATTGCAAAACTTAATTACGTTAGCTTGCGGAGTGAGAGTCCGCAAACTCTTACTCTTAAGTAAGCTACACGCAACGTCTCGTAGATAGCGTCATTAGGAATTACGAATTACGAATTACGAATTACGAATTAAGTAACTACCTGATGTTGCCTTCAAAGTGATATCAATTAATACCTCATAATGTCCAACCTATTTCGCCGCAGTCGTCGCAACTTAGCACGTTGGTTTACTCTTTCGATGGGGAGTATTCTAGTAGTATTTGCCTGTGGAATTTATGTTGGTTTTGTAAAAGACCGCCAGCAAGCTTTTGATCTTGAACTTTACAGCAAAAGCCGCGTAATGGCTGCTGGAATTCGCTATGGACTGCAACAAGGTCGATTGCGAGTTAGGCTCGATGATGTTCCTCTATTAGGAAGTAATAATTTATTCATAGAAAGATTAGAAAGTGAAATTGCCTATGCTAGATGGTATTCACCACAGGGAAAACTACTACGTTTCATCAAAGAAAAGCCTACACAGCCTTTTAATATTTCTCCAGGATTTGAAACATTACAAGTAGTTTTCCCTGAACATCCGCAATCAAAAATATGGCTACGACAAGTTACTCTTCCAGTATTACAAGATGAGATATTACTTGGGTATTTACAAATAGCTGCTCCCTTGACTCCTGTTCAAGAAACACTAACACAATTGTGCTTCTTATTGGCTTTGGGCGTACCTTTAGGAATAGTTGCTATTAGTCTTACAGGATGGTTTTTAGGTGGTCTTGCCATGCAACCTATCTATGAATCCTATGAAAGGTTGCATCGTTTTACTGCTTACGCTTCCCATGAACTCAGAACCCCGTTAGCTAAAATATTAAGTCATAGCCAATTGGGGTTAATGTCTTTAGTAGAAACAGAATCAGAAACTCGTTCTCGCTTGCAAATAATAATTAAAACCACTAAAGGTATTAGTAATCTTGTCAGCGATCTATTATTTCTGGCGCGTCATGAAGGAGAATTAAATCGCCAGTTTTTCAAACAAACCGACC
>JBGTMK010000772.1:0-9571 GCA_041743605.1 Nostoc sp. | reverse complement strand
AACAGCCTACAGTACTGCTATAGAGACTGCTAGCATCTCAATTTTACCTCTTGTAGGATTAAGACCTTATTCCATCGTTACAGGCGACTTTAATAAAGACGGCAAATTGGATCTGGTAACGGCAAACAAATCCTCCAGCACGGTTTCGGTACTCTTGGGAAAGGGCGATGGCACTTTTAACCCTACCACCAACTTTAGTGTGGGGCTAAATCCCTATTCCGTTGCTGTAGGGGACTTCGACAAAGACGGCAAATTGGATCTGGTAACGGTAAACAACTCCTCCAATAACATTTCAGTATTGTTTGGAGACACCAAGGGTACTGGTGGTTTTGGGCCTGCGGTAAATTTTGCTTTGCCATCAGGATCATCTCCCATATCTGTCGCAGTGGGGGACTTCAACAGAGATGGAAAACTTGACATAGTAACGGCAAACAATGGCTCTCAAAATGTTTCAATACTTTTGGGAAATGGTACTGGCGGTTTTGCAACTGCCAAAAACTTTAAAGTTCCAAGTCGTCCTACTTCGGTAATAGTGGGTGACTTCAACGGGAATGGAATATCTGATCTAGCGGTGACGAGTTCTTATTTCAACAACGTCTCAATTCTGTTGGGAAATGGTGATGGCACTTTTACATCAGCAACCTCATTTGAAGTAGGAACAAATCCTAATTCTGTTGTTGTAGGCGACTTCAATAAAGACAACAAATTGGATTTGGCGGTAGCGAATTCAGGCTCTAACAATGTTTCAATACTGTTGGGAGATGGTAGTGGGGGTTTTGGAATTGCCACTAACTTTAACGTCGGGTCAAATCCTGTATCCATAACAGTGATTGACTTCAACGGGGATGGGAAATCTGATCTAGTAGTAGCAAATGCAGACTCCAACACGGTATCAGTACTGCTGGGAGATGGCACTGGCAGCTTTGGAAGTGCCACGAACTTTGGTGTAGGCACAACACCATATTCTGTCACTGTAGGCGACTTCAACAACGATGGTAAATCAGATTTAGCGGTAGCAAATAGTGAATCTAGAAACGTTTCGGTGCTACTTAATAATTTTGATAATCCTGATAATCCCGATGATCCTGATGATCCTGATGATCCTGATGATCCTCCTGTTCCCCCTGTGCCGATATTCATCAACGAAATTCTCTTTGACCTCCCAAGTACAGATACAGGTAAAGAATACATCGAATTACGTGGTACTCCTAATGGAACTATACCAGTTGGAACTTATTTAGTTGGTGTTGAAGGTGATTCGGGCACTAATCTTGGCAAAGTTCTAAATATTTTTGATTTGTCTGGTAAGCAATTTGGAAGCAATGGGTTGCTGGTTCTTCTCCAAAAGGGCAGTACTTATGTACCTAACCCTGGTGCAAATGTCCTAATTAATAATGGAACTGGAGTCGGATGGGGGAACGGAGCCTCAAGTTCAATCGGTCATACTGGTGCAACCGACATAGCAAACGGGTCTGTTAGCTTTTTCTTGATTCAAACTTCTACTGCACCCACTCTGACTAGTGATATTGACTCAAATAATGATGGTATTGCTGATGATTCTGCATACTCAAGTTGGACTGTGCTGGATTCAGTTGCGGTTTTAGATGGGGGAACTACAGACAAAGCATATAGCTCAATTGTATTTAGAAAAAATTCGGTCGGTTCGGTTCCAGCTAATGCCACAGTTGTTAACACCTCATTTACAGCCGGATATGTAGGGCGTTCAGGTGACACTACAGGTTCAACAGCCTCAGATTGGGTAGCGAGTTTAATCACTGGTACAGCACCGAATTTAACATTAGGTACTGCTACTAACACATCACCTACAAGCTTTGCTGGTCAACCGTTAAATCACATTGGAGGTACAAACTTTGTGCCTCCGAGTCTTAATTATGCTATTTCAACTGCTACCCCAACTGTGATTGAAGGTAATAGTGGTACGCAAACTGTCACTTTTACAGTGACTCGCAGTGGCGATACTGCTGTTGCCAGCACCGTAAATTATGCCCTGGATGGTACGGCAACTTTTAACAGCGACTACAAGACTATTAAAGTTGGAACTGCAACAGGTGCCGTATCTGGAGCTTTAATCTTTGCTGCTGGGGAAACAACAAAGAATATCACACTAAATATTGTGGGTGATAAGGTGACTGAAGCTGACGAGACGATTAATCTGAACCTGAGTTACCTTAACCAAACAGTTGCGATCGCTCCTGGTACAATCACCATAGTTGATGATGACAATCTACCCACGATCTCCATCGCAGATAAAACTGGCAAAGAAGATAGCGGCAGTCTTGTTTTTATCGTCAAACTCTCCAATGCTAGCAGTAACATTATTACAGTCGCTTATAACACTAGCAATGATACTGCGATCGCTGGCGTTGATTACACCCCAGTCACAGGCAGCTTGACTTTTAACCCTGGAGTTATCTCTCAAACCATCACCATACCGATTCTCGACGATTTCATTGACGAATCAACTGAACAGTTTTTTGTCAATCTCACCAACCCCACCAATGCCAGTATTAGCGATAACCAAGCTATTGGTAAGATTACTAACGACGATACAGCGGGTTTCAGCATCTCTGCCACCAATGGACTGATAACTACCGAAGCTGGCGGCACTGATAGTTTCACTATCCAACTCACTAGCCAACCAACTGCTAATGTCACCTTAAATTTGAGTAGTTCTAAGGTGAGTGAAGGTAATGTCTCAGTTCCTAGTGTTACATTTACCGCAGCTAACTGGAATATACCCCAAATAATCACCGTTACAGGTGTTGATGATGGTATTGCAGATGACAATACAGTTTACCAAATCATTACCGCCAAAGCCGTTAGCACTGATGCTAAATATAACAATCTCAACCCTGCGGATATTGATGTCATTAACATTAAAAACGGCAACCAAATCAATAGCAATATCACAGGTTCAGCCAAGGTTGATAATTTGCAGGGAACTAGCTCAGACGATCTGATTTTTGGCTTTGCTGGTAATGATGTAATTGTTGGCGGCGAAGGAAATGATCAGATTTATGGCGGTTTAGGTAATGATAATCTAACAGGGGGTGCAGGTAATGATATATTTGTGCTTGCCAAAGGTGAAGGCAGAGATACTATCAAAGACTTCAATCCTAGTGAAGATTTGATTGCCTTATCAGGTGGTTTGCTCTACTCAGGTTTGTCTTTTACTCAGAGTGGTAACGATACTTTAATTAAGGTTACTGCCAATAACGAAAATCTTGCTCTGTTAACTGGAATTCAGGCATTAACTTTAAATGCTAGCAATTTCATCATTTACTAATTTTGACTTGTTTGTTCCAAGTCGGGGTGGAGTTCCACACATTGGTGTCAACTTAAGCTAAAACCCTTTTAAAGTCTCGTTTTCAGCCTCTGACTGGAAATGCTGCTCCTGGCGGCAGAGCCTCATAATTCGAGCATTCCCAGTCGGAGACTGGGAACGAGACAATCTAAAAGCTAGTTATAGACTTGCTTTGACCTTAAGTTGACACCAATGAGTTCCACATCTATAATGAAAAGCGCTCTCCAAAAAGGGAGCGCTCTTTAGTGCTAATTACTAAGCCTATAGAGATTTTTTAGCTTCAACAAAAAGAAGCCACACGTCTCAGGCGAAGCCAAGTGTGGGATGAATTTTTGAGTTACGCGTTAAGTGCTTCCTCTTGGTGGGTTTCGATTACACAGTCAGAAAGGGGCTTGGCGACGCAGGTGAGAACCCATCCTGCATCAATTTGATCATTGTCTAAGAAGTTTTGATCACTTTGATCAACTTCACCTGAAATCAATTTCCCGGTACAGCTAGAGCAAGAACCAGCGTTACAAGAATAGGGCAAGTCCAGATCATTTTCTTCGTTAGCGATCTCTAGAATGTATTCATCATCAGGGACTTCAATTACTTTTTCGCCCTCTGGGGTACGTAATGTAACTTTGTAAGTTGCCATGTAAAAATTCCTAACTCAATATAAACTCCATTTTCGATACTACGGGTTTATGTGCTGCTAGTCTAGAGTTCGATTGAAAGCGACGGGAAACTCTATCCCGCAAGTGGCGTGGAGAAGGGATAGTCGCCCCGTCGCTTGAGGCATTGGGCATTGAAAAGAGGCAGAAGGGCGGGGTGCTACTCTTGCTGAGGGGAAAACTCTTCTCCCTTGCTTCTTCCCGATGCCCAATAACTCCATCCCGCAAGTGGCATGGAGTTTTTAATTCCCCAAAAGATGTAATATGATACGAACTCTGATTGGAAGTTTTAAAAAACTCCACCCTATGTAAGGAGTGGAGTTAATACGGTAACTAAGGCTATTTAACCGCACATAGATAATATCAGAGATCACTCAAATTGCATAAGCGATCGCCCCGATACAACAATAAAACCCACAGAATCAAGTCTCAGAAGGGGCTGGCGAATTCCCTCTAGAATGGCTGCATTTAAAGCAGTTTCTATCTTCAACTCTTCAGCTAGTGCATTATCCCAACTTTGCTGGTTCAAACGCAGACGTAATTGTTCTACTCTATTGGCTAATTTCTTTTCGGCAACCCTAGCACAACTTTGGCACAATTCAATAAAATCGGGACGATTGGAAAGTAATTCCGCAGAAGTATTACGCACTTGATAACAGAAATTTTGCCATTTACTAGGATCAACAAAATCGTCAATAATTTCTAAGCGCTCTTTTGCCAGATTATAATCTCGTCCTTGATTATTGTTTTTATCTTTATATGGACGTTGCAAAATACTTAAGATTGCTTTATCCTCAACAACACGTATTGGCTCATTGCGACCATCAACATAGATTGTTTCTATAATTGGCGGAAATAACGCATCAACACGTCGCTGCAAGTTTTTGAATTGAGAATTATCTAGTTTGTTATCTAGGAAAACTTGTTTGGCATTTCTTAAATTTGCTTCGACTACATAATTGCATTGGAAACCAAACCACTCTTTCCCTTCTTTCGCATCCCAAGATGAATCAGTACGCCACATCGCAAAGGCTTCACCTCGGTCATCCCAGTTTATATAGTTCCAGAGTGCTTCGACAAATCCTTCCCCGACTCGAAAGAGTTTAACACCTGCATTCTGGTTTGCTACCCTGCGATTATAAGTACCAAATTGGTCTAGATAACTATCAGCAAAACGGTTTTTTAACTCATTTATGGGAACCAATGTCCGCGTTGAGGGTTGATAACGTCGCATATCTGATGAATCTGGATTATTGAGTCCTCTGAATCCCAGCGCGTCACAAATCCAGCCTTCAATGGCTCGTTTCATTTCTAGATGACAAGCATCGTAATTATCTAGCTCTTGAAAATACTCGGTGGCAATTTCATCGTTAGCGTCAATTTCATCTAGGGCATTTTGTTCGCTAATCTTTGCTATTTCAGCTTCAATTTGCTCTTGAATTGGTGAAATCATTTCTAACAATCCAGCAGCACTTGATTGGAACAAAGTTGTTTCCAATTCTGCAAGTTTCTCATCCACATAAAACTGGAGACTGGCAATTGATTGTTGGAAAATACCAAACCCATCTTTTAATACTTTATACCAAGCATTGTGAGGGCTATCTTCCAAATAGGGGCCAATCAAGGCGCAGGATTGGATGCCAATTTTACTGCCAATGCGGTCAAGTCTGCCAATTCTCTGTTCTAATTGATTAGGCGACCAAGGAAGGTCAAAATGAATTAACCAATCGGCAAACTGGAGGTTACGCCCTTCTTCTCCAGAGCGATCGCATACTAGAATAAAGCAGTTTGGGTTATCCTTGAACCTATTTAAGTCTTCTTCAACTTTGTCTGGTGGTTCTCCAAATTGATGTTTGGCTACTGTCTCTGCACCAAAAGTATCAGATAAATACCGGACTATTTCGCCACAAGTTTGCACAAAACTGGTAAATACAATAAATTTGGGCAGAATATCGCCAGTAATTGGCCTACGAATTCTCTGCTGTATCCTCGTGATGAATTCGTTTTGATTCTTCCGAATGTTTGCGGGAATTTTGAAGTGTGTACCTAGCTGATTCAGCAGGACTGTTTTCAAATTTTCCCTCCGTTCTCCGTCCTCTTGAGGTTGACGAATAATTTTTAGGAAGGATTGCAGAATCTCTTCTTCCCCTGAGAATTTGGGGGTTGTAGTTAAGATGCGAATATCATCTTCTTTAAACTCCTGGATGAGTTTAGCATGAGGTTTACCAGTTAAACGGGCGGTAATTACCTGTTCTAAAATCCCTAACCAAGTACCAGCAGCTAGGAATAACAGCACAAAAATTCGCTGATATTGCTTGTCACTAGGAGCAACACTACGCCATTGATTGAGCAGTTCGTGGATATCAAGCGATCGCTCGTCCAAATCATACTCTTCTTTGGGCGTGAAATTGCGGTCAAAGATCACATCTTCCACCGCAGCGCGACGGTTGCGAAGCATTCGGCGGTGTAGTCGATAGGTATCGCTGACGTGGACGCGAATTGCTTGGACGATTTGCTCTTGCTCAGTAGAATTTGTTTGTAAACAATTTTCTAAATCATCCGCCAGCTTCAGTAAATACTCATCCTCAGTAAACAGGTTTCGTAGTTGCTGCAAGTTATTTTTGAGAACCAGAGGTTCCGCACCTTCTTTAAAAGAAAGGAGAACTTTACCAGCTTGCTGACGGCTTTCCACTTTGGCGCGAAAACCTTCTAAGTCTCCAATTTTATAGGTTGTCGGGTCGAGCAAGTGCAACATAGCCAGAAAATCTTGCTCATGGTTGAGAACCGGAGTGGCAGATAATAAAAGTAAGCGATCGCTTTTATGAGCAATTTCTTTGCAAGTCTGAAAACGCTGGCGTACTGTTGCATCCTTAGAGGTGGCCATTGCCGCGATGTGATGGGCTTCATCTAAAATTAAGCAGCCTATCCTTGCTTTCAGGTTGATTTTATGAATATCTTCAACCGCCAGCACCGCTACCCGTTTGCCAAAATGGGAGATGTAAAACTTGTTTTCTAACTCAGTCCGCCATTGTTTAAGCAAATATTGCGGAACTAATACCACCGCCCCTCTTTTCGGTTCATCCAGAAGAAACTGACGGAGAATCGCACCCGCTTCGATGGTTTTTCCGAGTCCCACCTCATCTGCTAGCAAGTAGCGCTGAATTGGGTCTTCCAGTACCCGCCGCACAACTTCAACTTGGTGAGGATAAAGATTGATATTTGCCGAAATCAATCCTGTCATCCCGCGACTGACAGCGCGTTGCTTAATCAAGGATTTCACGAACGCCAATCTTTTATCGTGGAAGTAGGGCGTTTCGTGACCCTTCATCGCCAGAGTTTGGATGGGATCTGTATTTGGGAGATTACAACGAACGTAAATATCTTCAACAGAAGCGATCGCAGTTTTCTTATCTGGTAAATCAATTTGATACATTTCCGTATCTTCATCCCAGATGAAAACTCTGCCAACTATCCATTGATCCTGGGTTTGGGATTTAATATAGCATCGAGCCTGTGGTTCAAGCCTGACCTGAGAGAGAGAATTTACAGGTAAAGTTTTTTGAAGACGCTGCCCTATCGAGCAGAAATACTCAACGTTCGCATTGGCATCAGATATTTCGGTAACTTTTCCGATACCCAAAGAGTTATTCTGGGACTGTACCAATAAACCAAGCTTAATCATAGATCCAGTCCCCTGAACACACTAAAAGAACCTTCCAGACTAGTTTTTTCACCTATATCTGGAAATTTTGTCGATCAACATTACATTATAGATAATAAAACAGGAGTCAGAATACAGAATGGGCTAAATCTTAGCTATCCGCTAACAGAATTCAGAATAATCTACCCATAAAGGGATAGAGTTTTAAGGCGAGAAGATTTTAATTTTTTTCGCCCACTAGGGGCAAGTTTTAACCAATATTCGTCACCCACTCGTACAGAATTCATACCTGTTTTCTGACTTCTGAGTTCTGAATTCTTCTTATAAACTGGGATTACAGTTTTTCGTTTTTGCGATCGCTATGCTTTTACGAACATACAAAGTTTATTCAAAATCATGATATTTGTACTTTTACCTAAGATTACTGACTTTTGAGTATAAATTCATCTTCCGATTGATAGACTCAGCAGCATTCAAGTCTGGCATATCAGTTTGAGACTAGCCTTAACCTCAACAATATCCATTTAAACTGGACAAAGTACTTTAGGCTTCATTTAATTTCATCTAGGCTGATATATAGCTTGATAGATTAACGTTTTACCTTGATCATGCCACGATACAATTAAGGTAATGTAGTTTTATTTATGATGAAGAAAGTCAGAGACAACACAATTAAGTTAAATCAATTTTTAAAGTTGATGGGTATAGTGCCAACTGGAGGCCAAGCCAAACTGATGATTCAAGGTGGCGATGTCCAAGTAAATGGTATGTTAGAAACCCGACGAGGACGGCGACTAGTACCAGGTGATAAAGTGACAATACAAGGACAGACTTTAGAGGTGAATTTAAACAACAATGAAGATGCAGATATAGTAATAGATTTTACCGAACAAACCGAGTAAAGAAAGTTTATCTTAAATTTAAAAGTTTCTCTTTTTCCTTGTGAGTAATGCTGCAAATTTCCAACAAAGTTATTATCCCACAGACTGATATTGAAATTACTGCGATTCGCTCCCAAGGAGCCGGAGGCCAAAATGTTAACAAGGTTTCCACGGCGATTCACTTGCGCTTCGACATTGTGGCTTCGTCATTACCCGATTATTATAAACAACAGCTTTTAAAGCTGAACGATCGACGCATTACCCAAGAAGGAGTTGTCGTAATCAAAGCCCAGGAACACCGAAGCCAAGAGAATAATCGGGAGTCAGCCTTGAAACGACTTCAAGAACTCATTCAAAGCGCAGTTGTAGTGACAATAAAACGCAAACCCACCAAACCAACTCGCAGTTCTCAAAGAAAGCGCCTTGACTACAAAACTAAGCGCGGACAGGTTAAATCTAACAGAGGGCAGGTGACAGATTGTTGATTCATCGATTATTAGTAGAAAATATACGTATTATTCAATGTTAAAAAAGATGAATAAGACATTACTAAAGATTTTGATGTTTGGGCTTTTAATCTTGTTTATCCTCTCACCCTTTGCAGCCCTTGCTAGTTTAATGCTTGTACTGTTAGTTGCAGCGTTTTTCTTTTTACTAGGGGACGTATTTCAAGCAATTATTGGTGGTGATACTGGCGCTAAAGAGTCACAAGAGCAAAATTCCCAATGAAAATAGGGATTTCCAGGACAAAGCTGGTTTCAAGCTGCGATCGCTTTAGCGTAGCATTTTCACAACTAATTCTCTGCTTGCCTACGATCTACATACAAGTCCTAAAAATCTAGCTTGATGAGGCTTTACTCGTTCCCATACTCCCTATGAGAACCAGAGAAAATTAAATAATTGTAACTATTATAGGACTTACGCATTGACAGAAAATACCAAATATGGATTCTTTGAAAAAGCACGTCTGTCGTAGGGGTAAAGCACATTGCTCATTGGTGTCAACTTAAGCTAGAAATGGCTTCTCGCTTGGCTTGAGTACCCGTCGGAA
>JBGTMK010000771.1:0-2126 GCA_041743605.1 Nostoc sp. | reverse complement strand
CGTTATAAAGATGGACGGGAAGAAGAAATTCCTTTTGAGCAATATCAACTAAAGGCAACAATTTCAGAAGATGCAGCACTTGGATGCCTGAGTGATGAACTAGCACATAATGAAATTGATGAAATTGTTTTTGAGCATCCTGATTTAGAGTTATGCAGTAGTGGGGTAGAGATTGTAGATTCTCCAGGATTAAACGAACACCCTGAACGCACCGCCATTACTCAAAAACTGCTTAAGGATACGGATGCAGTGATATTCCTAACTAATGCCTTACGTCCTCTAACTCAGGGAGAATGCGACTTACTCCAGGATGTGAGAACTCAACTAAATCATGGTAATAAAAATCAACCTGCTAACAATCTTTTTGTAGTAGGAAATTTTATAGATTTAGTGCGTAGCGAAAAGGGACGTGAGCAAGTGCAACAAAGGATCGAAAGAATTGTACAAGGTCAAAAGCCTATAGTTACAGGTGAAAACCGCGTTCATTTTATTTCTGCTCAAGCTGCACTGGATGCAATTTTGCAGGGAACTAAAGATGACTATTTGAAAGCCTTCCAACATTTTACCCAGTCTCTTGAGAAGTTTTTGACCTTTGATAGTGGCAGAGTAAAAATTAAACACTCTATTAGTCAAATAAATAGAGTTATCAAAAAAGGTTTAGATGGGCTATATAAATCGAATGCTACTTTAGAGGGAAAAATCCAAATTTCTGAAGCAGAAAAGCAGGAAGTTTTAGAAAAAATAGGAGAAGCCAGTGGGCGCGATGTCAGAATCCATCTATTGGCAGATCAACTTATAGAATTAGTGTTTGAGCAAATTACTGAATCTTGGGATGAATGGCGTGAAGGATTGGGCGATCGCATAGCTCAAAAGAGTCAATATTGGAATTCTGAACACAGTCCTGTTTTTAGCCAAGACAAACTGATAAGAGATTATACAAATCAATTTATCAGAGACTTATCAAAAGAAATAGATGAATGGGGAAATAAGAAACTTAAGGAGGTAATTTTACAAGAAAATATTAAGTACTTAGACACTAGTATTACTTATGAACTAGATGCCATTCAAGGCGAATTTAATAGCCTAGACCAGAATATCCAAACAAATTTTAGCGAACAGCTTAAACTTTCTATTGACGGTATAAATGATGACTTTATGGGAATGGGAGGAATTGGTGGTGGTGTTGGAATAGGTACCGCTTTAGCAGCTGGATTAATGGTATTTACAGGGCTTGGATTTATTGCCGTAATTGTTGCAAGTTTAGCTGCTACAATTGCTGGTTCGTTTGGTTTTGGAATGCTAGATTTTGATGGACTAAAAGACCAAATAAAAGGGAAAGTTTTTGAACTAGGATTTCAAAAATTTGATGAATCAATGGATACAATATTCGAGAAATTAAATGAAATAGTTAACTCAGTCTTTGAAAACCGAGTTGAATCAGCCAGTCGAGTCATCGCACAAGCGATCGCACTTTACGAAAATCTTCTCGAACAGCAGGAAAAAGCCCACAGTGAAACCTTGGAACAACGTGAGGCTGAAAAGATATGGATTTACCAAAAGCGCCAAGAACTTGAGCAAGTACAGGATGGGCTGGAAATCATTCTCAGTAAATGCACGATTGTTTAATCACATTTCTTTTGTAGCTAATCTCGCCTCATAATAAAGAAAGATTAAGCTGCACTCAGAAAAGTCTCAATGAGCCAAACTAGTTTAAATTTAGTTGCAATATCTATCTTTCTCATGACCCTATCAGCACTGCTGGGGCCGTTCTTAAACTTATCACCGGCAGTCCCGGCACTTGCTACCTTCACCATCTTAGGCATAGCAACATTAGATAGTTTCAGCTTGCAAGGCAAGGGTGGTACTGTCTTTTTGGATTGGATAGCTGGTTTTTCAAGTGAACACCGCGATCGCATCGTCCACCACGAAGCTGGGCATTTCTTGGTTGCTTACCTGTTGGGTATTCCCGTTACCGGCTACACACTCAGCGCTTGGGAAGCCTGGAAACAGGGGCAACCTGGGCAAGGCGGCGTTAGCTTTGATGATGGCGAATTAGCATCTCAACTAGAAGCAGGTAAAATCAGCGCCCAAATGTTAGACCGTTACTGCACCGTTTGGATGGCGGG
>JBGTMK010000770.1:0-8014 GCA_041743605.1 Nostoc sp. | reverse complement strand
TCCAAGACTCGTAATGCTAAGTACAGCGCATCAGTACCAGAATTACAAGCCACACATTGAGTAACAGTATTATAAGCGGCAAACTGTTGCTCAAAGCTTTCGACTAAGGGGCCGCCGATATAGCGGCCAGAAGCTAAAACCTCTAAGACGGCTGCACTTACTTCTGCTTCGATGGTGGTGTATTGCTGCTTGATATCAAAGGCAGGGATGGGATTTACACTTTGGATCATGAGTTCTCATTTTATCGGAAGATACAAAGGATGCACTTTGACAGTCAATATTTGCTGATTGAATTGTTAATCAAAAAAGCACTAAAAGACATTCGCCCAAGATATGCATCTACTAAGGTTTTTACTTAAACTGTAGTGTGGTAAGCTACCGCACATTTAATTTACAGATAGGAGGCATACTAAGTGTTTGCCATGTTAAGGTTGTACCATTTTGAATTGATAAAGGTAATATATATCAACCAAGAGCCAACAAATGGAATCAAAGTTCCAGGTGTGGGTGCTGCCTTGAAAATAAAATACCAGGAGATAGACAACCCATGCAGGAGCTAATCAAGCTGGATTTCATGGATTTAGCTATTGCTTTCGGATTGATGGCGATCGCCATTGGGTTATCTGCCTGGGAAAAATTAGGACTAGAGTTAAACTTAGCCCTTGCTACTGGGAGAACCATCTTACAACTACTTGTATTGGGATACATTTTAGATTTCATCTTGGCTTTAGACAATGCTTGGGCAGTTCTGGCGCTATTAGCAATAATGCTGACAATTACGGCGATTGTCGCACGAAATCGCATCAGCCAAAAAATTCCTCATGTCTTGCCTTTGGTGTGGGGTGCAATTTTAATTAGTACTGCCCTGACAGTGTTTTATACCAACTTCTTGATCATTCAACCAGACAGATGGTATGAACCACAATACATAATTCCCCTAGCAGGGACAATCTTAGGTAATGCTACCAATGCAGCTGCGATCGCGGGCGAACGTCTTGTCAGCACCATTAATTCCAGCCATATCGAAATAGAAACTTACTTGAGCTTAGGTGCAACACCCCAGCAAGCAGTTAGCCAGTATCGCAAAGATGCCATCAGAGCCGGATTGATTCCCACTCTCAATCAAATGATCCTCATCGGTATGGTGGCAATACCAGGAATTACCACCGGACAGTTACTAGCTGGTGTCCCACCCCTAGATGCTGTATCTTACGAAATTTTGATTATATTTATGGTTGCTTTTGCTAATTTACTGACAACAGTTTTAATTGTAAAAGGGTTGTGTCGTCAATTTTTCAATTCCGCCGCCCAGCTAGTCAGGTGAAGTGGTTAATCTACATCCAAGAGTATTTGCTCATCTTGCCCTGGCAAATCAAGAGCAATCAATGATAGGAGCGATCGCAGCCTTGTTTTGGTTAATATCAGCATTAGTACCCATTCCTTGGCGATTCGGATTTTGGACACTGGGAATCATTATTGACTTTGCTACACCGTTAACAGGACGTAAGTTTCAGATCGGGTTACTCCCCCACGCCTCTCACTTACCATAACGTTTCGGGCTATTTACCATTATTGTTTTGGGTGAAGCAATGATTGCAGTGGTCAATGGTGTTTCTGAGCAAAAATGGGATGTTTTAACCGTGATTTCTGCTATTTTTGGTCTAATTATTTCAGTTAATGATTGCTTACCCTCTTTTGGGTCTAGGAGCGCACAGCTAGCCGTGCGCCCTTAAAAAGTATCCACAAAATTGAAATCTGAAGCATTCCTGGAAACACATCTATCCTATGGAGTACTTTTTAATAAAATAAATAAATATTTATATAGTTATTTAAAGATTATGTAATTTCAGTATTCAAACCCGATGCTGTAAAGCTGAGAACTCAAGGCATTATTGTCTATCGGATGTAGCAGAACCAAAGGAGGAATGTCAGGGTTATGAGATGTACCTTTGGGTAGTGAAGTCAAGCAGGTGAAATATTTATTAATATTATTAATAGTAAGTGTAAATTCAGCGTCAGGAGTCCGAAAAAATTCCTAATGACAGGTATTTCGCATCAATCACCAGATTCTTCACTAACGGAGCAGAAGATCATGAACGACCAAGAACCATCAGACTCTAAAGAGTTCGTCGGAAATCTCAAGAATGGGATTTGGCTATTTGGCCTGTCATCCTGGGTATTTGGCATTACCGATCGCAGTATTGCTTCATTTGCAGATGGTTATCTATCTGCTTTGGACTTGACGCAACTATTTACAGCGGCTACATTCTTTGTGGCGTGGCTATTTTTGAAACCAGCATCCAGAGTTTAGAATCGGCGACTGGTTGAGCATCCAGTCATTGTTCACGTTAGTCTTGTAAAGATTCAGAAAGTTATCTATTTGATCGCTGTAAGGGGTGTGCCACAAAATGCATAGATTCTTTTGTCTTAATCACAATCAGGGTAATTCGTAAAATCTCCGAATTACCTTGATTTCTAGGCTTTTTCCTTTCCCTTTAACCCTTAACCGACAAGTATTGAGTCGTGTATCTAGAAAAATTTTTCTAATTTTCCGGAATTGATTATGGTGAGATGGTAGTCTCTATCAGACTACCGATTTATACTGAAACTCTATAACGAAACCTTCGGGGTATATAACCCCATTTATGATTAAAAGCCCGGTCTTCATGGCCGGGCTTTTGACAAGGAATTAAAAAAATTGGGGTAACTCTGGAAAATCTCAGAATTACCCCGAATTTCAAAAGTTAGGAGTTAGAAATTGTTTTTAACTCATCACTTCTTATTAAATTAGGCAAACGCAGCAGTTGTCACATCGTTATTCGACAGAATTTCTTGCAACTCTTCAGCGTCTACTGTTTCTTTGTCAACCAGCATTTGTGCTATCTGATCTAAAATGTGGCGATTGCCCACTAACACTTCTTTAGCGCGTGTATAGGCAACATCTACAAGTTTACGAACTTCTTCATCAATAGCGGCGGCGGTTTCTTCAGAAAAATCGCGCTCTGACATGATATCTCGTCCGAGGAACATATTACCTTGTTGACGACCAAGAGCAACAGGGCCTAAGCGATCGCTCATCCCAAATCGGGTAATCATCTGACGAGCAACCCGTGCTACTTGTTGTAAGTCATTAGAAGCACCAGTGGTAACTTCTTCTTCACCAAAGATTAATTCTTCAGCAATCCGACCACCTAAAGCCACTGCCATCTGATTTTCCAGATAAGCGCGGCTGTACAAACCAGTGTCCATCCGGTCTTCGCTGGGGGTAAACCAAGTTAAACCACCTGCGCGACCGCGAGGGATAATGCTAATCTTTTGCACTGGGTCATAGTCGGGCATCAAAGCACCAACTAAGGCGTGACCAGCTTCATGATATGCTACCAAGGTTTTGCGTTTTTCGCTCATTACCCGGTCTTTCTTCTCTGGCCCAGCTAATACGCGATCAATCGCGTCGTTGATTTCATCCATCGAAATTTCAGTCAAATTCCGGCGGGCTGCCAGAATTGCGGCTTCATTCAACAGGTTGGATAAATCTGCGCCAGTAAATCCAGGTGTACGACGGGCAATTTTATCCAAGTCCACATCTTTCGCCAAGGTTTTGCCACGGGCGTGAACCTTGAGAATTTCGCTGCGTCCGGCATAGTCGGGACGGTCTACTACAACTTGACGGTCAAAGCGACCAGGACGCAACAGTGCTGCATCTAGGACATCAGGACGGTTGGTAGCGGCAATAATGATGATGCCAGTGTTGCCTTCAAAGCCGTCCATTTCTGTGAGCAACTGGTTGAGGGTTTGTTCCCGCTCATCGTTACCACCACCTAAACCTGCACCCCGTTGACGACCTACAGCGTCAATTTCATCGATGAAGACGATACAAGGAGCATTGGTCTTAGCTTGTTCAAATAAATCGCGGACGCGGGATGCACCCACACCTACGAACATTTCCACAAATTCCGAACCGGAGATCGAGAAGAACGGTACACCTGCTTCACCAGCTACGGCACGAGCTAGGAGGGTTTTACCAGTACCAGGAGGGCCAACTAACAGCACACCTTTAGGAATTTTTGCACCAACAGCGGTAAAGCGATCGGCGTTTTTCAAAAAGTCTACAACTTCGTTTAATTCCAACTTGGCTTGGTCAATACCAGCGACATCGCCAAATGTCACCTGAGTTTGTGGTTCCATTTGGACTCTGGCTTTAGATTTGCCAAAGTTCATCGCTTGGCTGCCTGGGCCACTTTGAGCGCGACGTAGCAAGAAGAATAAGCCAACCAAAAGTAATACAGGGAAAAATAAGCTGCTTAGTGCCTTAAACCAAAATCCTTCGTCGGTTTGGGGCAAAACAGAAATATCAACGCCTTTAGAAGTCAGAGTATTAATCAGGTCTGGATCGTTGACTAAGGTAACAATCCGTTTCGCTGGGTCATATTTGGGTGTAACCAGTGCTGTAGAGCGATCTGCACTCAAACTGACTTTTTCGACTCTGCCTTGCTGAACTTCTTGAATAAAGCGACTGTATCGCCATGTCTCTCTGCTTTGGGGTTGTTTGTCAAAAAATGCTGTTCCCAGCGCAATTACGACAATAAACAGCAGCGCGTACAGCCCTGCATTTCTCCATCTTTTATTCACTAAGGTCTATCCTCCGGTATTTTTCGCGCGTTAGCTCTGAGCGGGCGCTTGCGCCATCGCCTAGCTTCTCTACTCAGAAAAGTCATTATTAAGAATTATGTTAACTTATCTTAAGATATAACAAATTTGGCGTGAGTGTCATGCTGAAAAAAGCCCCTTTATTAGCTGAAAACTCTGATGGTAGGGATTATATTGTAGCGACCCTGAAGGCTGATTAACGGTATGAATGGGAATAATTTCTACCACACTATTAGTGTAGGCGATCGCTTCAAATCTCTGGACTAACTCTAATGTCCAAGGTTCCTCTCGTAGCTGCTGCTGCTGGTTTTGCAGCCAGTTTACAAGTTGCGATCGCATAATTCCTGGCAAAATTCCTGCCTTTATTGGCGGCGTGTACCAACTGCGATCGCACCATCCCCAAAGGTTGCCTGTACTGGTTTCTAGCCAATTTCCTTGAGCATCGACTAATATTGCTTCTTGAGCATCTGAGCTAGTTTTTGCCAACCAAGCACTCAAATAATTTCCAGTTTTATGAGAAGGGAGAGAGCGAGAAAATTCTGAACTAGCAACAGCGCAGATAACACCATTTTTTTGTTTTTCTGTCAAATCTTGTGGTAATAATCTGCCAGTTATCCATTCCCGTCCATCGGGAAAAACGGTAATTCTGAGAACGGGAAAGTGTGCGAGAAGAGTTTGAGCGCCTTGACGCACACGGTTCCAGTCTGGTTGCTGCCAGCCAAAAGTTTGTAGTGAGAAAAGTAAGCGATCGCAATGTGCTTGCCAATTAGTTAAATTATTATCCAGCGAGTTCTGATAAACCCGCAATGTTGTAAAAATAGTTGCCCCATAAAGTAAACCAGGATCGTTAATGTTTAATTCTAGGGTTTGAGAGTGAATTAATTGACCGCTATACCAAAAAATATTTTTCGTCACAATCAGATTACTTGTCGCTACAATTCCATTGAAAAGTGATGACTTGTAATACTCATACGCTGCATGAGATAAAATCTGTGAGCTGCAAATCGTTGAACACCAGAATCAAGACTCAGGTGTTTACAGTCTTGATTTCTTGCATATTCAATGAGCCACTGAAATAACTGTTGACCATAGCTATGTGATCGTTGAAACTCATCAACAACTAAATCATCAATGTATAAAAACTTGCCCGATGCTAAACACGTAGAAATGCGAAATCCAGCCACTGCAACAGCTTGCTTCTCAACTTCCAAGAATGCAAGTTTATATCCTTCTTTCATTTGATATTGAACTTGTTCTACAAACTTAGCCTGATCAAGGTGAGGGCGCAACTGCGAAATAACAGGAAAACACCCTAATATTTGAAAGTTAGATTCGGCTAATTGTATTGACATTAATATTACCTAATCAATCACGGCTGAGAAATTTTGAATTGATTGCGTTATGACTAATAATTTAATCTTTTGGTGGGAATACAATTTTATTATTACCTTCAGGAGTTGTAACTACTTTTCCGCCCAAAGCTTCGATTTCCCTAATTGCTCGTTTCTGAGTTCTCTCATCAACTTGATTATTTAAAACCATTGACCAAGTAGAAATTTGGGCGTATTTACTGTTAGGATTTCGACTCAGAAATTCCGCAGTTTTTTGGGAGGTAGTAGCTATAAGCTGACTCTCTTCATCGGAAAAGTTACTAGCCCAGTTTGCCGCCGTTGCAAAAGATTGTTGGGCAGCTTGAGCATTGCCTAAAAATAATAACTCATCAATTCCTTTGTAACGCCAGATGTAATAAGACTTTTCGGGAACTGAGGGAGATAGTGATTTTAAGCCTTTCTCTGATATTGCGATCGCACGTTCTGGCATAGCAGCATATAATGAAGTACTGATAGAAAGACTCCGATAGGCTGCTAAAAATCGCGGATCACGTTCTAGAATCACTTCAAAATATTCTGGACTTAAACTGTAACCTGTTTTATCCCGAACTTCATCATCTCCAAAATATTGTAAAAAATTGAGATATACTAAATTTCCAACGAAGTTATCATAACCAAAACTAGGCATTTTTTGGAGCAAACTAAGACGAAGCTTTTCAGATTTTATTTCTTTTTCTAAAGTTTCTAAAGAAGTAAATTGTTTGCTACTTATTAGTTTTTGCAATTCAGGAACTTGAATCAAGCTAATTCCTAAAATACATACACAAATTACAAGAGGTGTAGCAATGGCTTTACGCGATAACAACATATTTTTCTTGTTTTCCTAGGCAGAAGCAACTCATTGGATATAATATACTATGTGTAAATTTACTCAGCCAAGAGTAAATGAGTCTATCTTGCCCCAAGTGAAAGCAAAATAAATATTCGGCAAACTCAGCATCAATATTAAGTATTATATTATACATCTGCCAGCTAAAAATTATAGAGGATAATTTTTACTTGCTTATTTCCACTAATTTTATTTAAAAAGAGAAAATTAACTCATATAAATCCTAACTTTACCTTTACTGAGCAAGAACTTCTGAAATTATTAAGCTCCTTTGATTTTACTTAGTTTTATTAAGAAATACAGTAAAATTTAAAACATCGCATAAAATGATATTTTGTTGAAATTTAAACCTTTCACCTCCAAAAACTTATGGTAAATACTGTAAATTCTATAGTTACAGATAACTTGGAAAGTAATGGGCTAGCTGTTAGTACAAAAGATAGCGATTTTAAAACAATAGTTACTAATTTGAATGCTGATAAAAAGGGACTGGATGTTGATGAAATTATCGATGCTATCAAAAAAGTAATCGTTGAAGTTGTTGATTTAAAAATTGTTACTTGGGTTGCAGAGTCATCTGAAGAGTCACAAAATGCTATAACCTCGGCATCTGCCCAACCAGGGAATCGAATATATACCCGAATTAATCTTGTTAATGGGGATATTCAAAATGAAATTGGTAGTCAATTTACTGATAGCGGCCCCTATAAAGAAATTCGAGAATTTCATTTAACTCAAGTTCAAGATAGTCGAGAGATCATTCAAAAGAATATAGAAAGTGTGGAAAAGTTGTATGGATTTTTTATGGAAATAGTTAAATCTCACAAAAAACCACAATTGTAAGCATTAGTTTGCTAATTACACAGTTAAACACACCTACAGCAACCTAGCCTATCTTTAGGTTTATTTGCTTCTACCTATCAATACAAGGCTACAGCAATACTTGGTCATAACTGAATTACAAGGGTAACACTATGCCTAATGATATTCAAACTAAAAACCTAAATGGGATTGAGACTATAAACCGAAATAGTGCTAAACCCCAAGACATTCAAAACCAAGCTAGAGGCTTGATAAATAATTTAGTATCGTCTATACAGACATTAGTTTCTGACATCACAGCCTTAGAAGTGAATACGATGGTTGT
>JBGTMK010000769.1:0-4348 GCA_041743605.1 Nostoc sp. | reverse complement strand
TTGGATAAGATTTTAAGACGCAGAGGTATGCAGAGAATTAACTCCTCTGTTCTCCAATTGCAAATTAAAAATTAGCAAACTACAGAAACAGATATCAGAACTTTCTCTGTATATTTGTGTAACCTCCCTCGAAAAAGCTAGCTGTTAGGCGTTTATAATTTGGTGTTTGATTTCAATAGCCGTGGGGATAACCCAAAATCCAACATCTCAAAATCACCCATGATTGAAATTGACGGTTCTTACGGAGAGGGAGGTGGACAAGTTCTTCGCACTTCCTTAAGTCTAGCGGCAATCACTGGCGAACCCATACGAATTACAGGCATTCGCGCGGGACGCAAAAAGCCAGGATTAGCAGCACAACACTTAACAGCAGTTCGGGCTGCGGGTAGAATTTGTAATGCCCAACTACGGGGTGATGCTTTGGGTTCAACGCTGCTAGAATTCATCCCAGGTAGTGCTGTGCAAGCTGGAATTTATACCTTTGATGTTAGTAAAGCACAACAAGGTGGTTCTGCGGGTGCGATCGCTCTAGTTTTACAAACAATTCTTTTACCTTTGGCACTAGCATCTGGTAATTCCCAGGTAACACTAAAGGGTGGAACTCACGTTAACTTTAGTCCGACAGTGACGTACATAGAGCAAGTTTATCTGCCCATACTGCAACGCATGGGAGTAGAAGCCCAAGTCAAGCTAGGCGCTTGGGGTTGGTATCCCCAAGGTGGGGGTGAGGTACAGTTGCAGGTTGATGGTGGTGGTAAACTCGGTGGGATCAACTTGTTGGAGCGGGGAGAGTTACAACGGGTGCGGGGACTAGCAGTGGTGACAGAATTGCCTTCCCATATTCCCCAACGGATGGCAAATCGTGCCGAAAATTTGTTACGGGAAGCCAATTTGAAAGTTGCTGTACAGACTTTGCGAGAAAGAGGTGTGGCACCAGGGGCGGGTATTTTCCTAACTGCTGAATATCAGAACAGCTTGACTGGCTTTGGTGGATTTGGGCGATTACGGTTGTCGGCGGAGACAGTTGCAGAGATTGCTTGTCAGCAACTACTTGAGTTTCATCGCACCGGCGCGGCAGTAGATGAACATTTAGCCGATCAGTTATTATTACCAGCTGCTTTAGCTTCACAGGAAAGTCATTATCGAGTAGCTGAGATAAGTAGACATTTGACGACAAATGCAACGGTAATTGAACAGTTTGGACTGGCGCAAATTACGGTAAATGAAGCTGAGAAAGTAGTGTCTGTAAAAAGGATAAAGGATAAATGACCTCTAAGTTCCGTCGTTGCTAATATTTGCTATTTACCTAACATATCTAGTCTGGGAGAGCCTAAATTTATTTATTTTTGACTTTTAAATGCGTGACTTCCGCCTTGCGGTACTAGCCTGGTGGATAAAGCTCCACTCTTCACCCCTGAAGAAGAAGAGTTTGCCCGAACTGGTATGTTTGTAGAAACCATTTAAAATAATTCGTAATTCGTAATTCGTAATTGAATTCTTAACTAGGAATTACCAATTAGTTAACTTCCCTTTTTTTCTTGTCGCTCTTTGAGTTTCAGCATAATTTCTGCGTGCATCTCGCGGGTAATTGGGTAAAAATACGTTAAAACTAAGCCACAAATCAAACAAACTGTAGGTATAGGCCCAACAGCTATGCGAATAGCAAATAGTGCCGATTCTGGTTGGATAGGTAGTGGACTTCCGGCTACAGATTCTTTGAAACCGGATACTTGCAAAGCATTTCCCACCAAAAACAGCCCGAAAGCTAAACCAAATTTTTGTAGCAAAACCATGAAGCCATAAAAAATGCCTTCTCTGCGTTGTCCAGTTTGCAATTCATCTAGTTCAATCACATCTGGAATCATTGACCAAGGAATTAGATAAGCTGTGGATACGCCAACACCCGCCATAACAGCCATCACATACATCAAAACTATTTGACCAGGTTGTAAGAAAAATAGTCCGGCTGCTGCTATTATCCATAAACTCATTCCCAGAAAATAAACAACTTTTTTCCCAAGTTTTTTACTCAGCGCCCCCCAGACAAATAGCATCAACAGGGCAGTTCCTTGGACTGCAATCAGCACTGGGGGCACATCTGATTCTTTAAGTCTCATATAATTAACTACAAAATAGGGAATAATGCTGGCTGTAATCTGCACACCTAGCCAAGAAAAAAGATATATACCAATCACAAATAAAAAAGGTCGGTTGCTGAAGACAATTTTTAGCTGTTCAAAGAAGGGGAGAGATGCAGGTTCCTCGGCTAGGATGCGTTTGGCCTCAAAAGCCAAGATGCGATCGCGGACTCCAAAAACGCACCAATATAATCCTAAAATCGAAATTACAGTACAAACTCCTGCTAAAACGAGATATGCTTGTTGGCGATCGGCAATTTTGATAAAAATAATTAGCGCTAAAATCAATGACAGAATGCTGCCACCAATGGAAAATGTAAAGCGATAGCTGTTAAGGCTGGTGCGTTCGTCGTAATCTTGAGTTAGTTCTGGAGTCATTGCCGTATAAGGCAAATTCACAACGGTGTAAAAAGACTGAGATAGCACCCCAATCGCTACGTAATACCAGAACAGTGGCCAAATATTCTCACTCTGATTTGCACTAAATCGCGGTACAATCCACTGCAAGAAGAAGAAAATTCCAAAGGGAATTGCTCCATAAAACATCCAAGGAAGACGACGACCCCAACGACGAGATTTCGTTTTATCAGTCAGGAACCCGACAAGCGGATCATTTACCCCATCCCAGATTTTGCCAATCATCAAAATAGTGCCAGCTAAACCCGCAGGTATACCAGCGACATTTGTGAAGAAAATCAGCAGATAAAAGACGGAGATATTGGCAGTAATTGCTGGGCCTAAATCTCCCGCACCGTAAGCCAGCTTTGTTTTTAAGTCGAGTTTTTCACTGAGAGGATTTCGTTGGACATCGCCAGCAGCAGAATCGTTCATAATAACTTGCACTCATGCTAAAATGATAAGTTTGCATAGGCGTAGCCCGCACAACGGCCGCGCTCAGTGACCATCGTAGACATCGCCTTCAATACTAGCTATCTATCTACCACTCCCTTGATACTTATGCCAGACCTTTATGTTTCTTGGTCAGATTATCACCAAAAAATAGAACAACTGGCTATTCAGATTTATGAATCCGGTTGGGAATTTAACCAGATTATCTGTCTTGCTAGAGGAGGACTACGAGTTGGAGATATTCTTTCCCGTATATACCAGCAACCACTAGCAATTTTAGCAACCTCATCTTACAGTGGCGCGCTTAAGCAAGAAAGAAGTAATTTAATTTTCTCCCGCCACTTAACAATGACTACCGAAAAGTTAGATTCACGCATTCTCCTAGTGGATGACTTAGTCGATTCTGGAATCACACTCCAACAGACTATACCTTGGCTCAAGCAAAATACTGATTTCCCCATTGAGGAAATTCGCACCGCCGTTCTTTGGTATAAAGCCTGTTCAGTTATAGCACCTGATTATTATGTCGATTACTTACCTGATAACCCCTGGATTCACCAACCCTTTGAACACTACGAGCAGATTAACATCACACAACTCGCAGCTAAGGTAAATCAACCATGCTGTTGAAGGAGGCAGGAGGCAGAAGGTCTTATTCAGAAGGGTATTCAGACCAGGGTCTTCTAGTTCGTCGGCATAAGTGGATTTGTTTAATAATTACTATGCCTACACTTACCCGAAGGGAAGTGTAGCTACTTCACTTCTCTAATTCTGCCAACTTCTGTTGAGCAAACTTTCGCACTTGCTCATCTGGGTCATTCGCTGCTTTGTCGCGCAACAGTGGTAAAGTCTGGGGATGCTGAGGAAATTGCTTGATAATTATCTCCAGTGCAACGCGCCGAGGGTTGCTTTGAGAGTCTCGGTTAGGCTCAAAGGAATCATGAACAGCACACTTGTAGTAAATTTCAAACAATTCAGGCTGATATCTGAAGTGTTTAGCTAATGCTTGGATAGTTGCACATCGCACATCCCCCTGATTATCAGCAGTGGCGCAGTCTTTGAGAATTGAGTGGGTGTCCGGGTCATCTTTGAAATTGCCAGCTAATGCTTTGATGGCTGCACGTCGCACATACCATGCATTATCAGCAGTGGCGTGGTCTTTGAGAATTGAGCAGGTGTTCGGGTCATCTTTGAAATTGTTGACTAATGCTTCGATGGCTGCATGTCGCACATCCCCCTGGTTATCAGCAGTGGCACAGTCTTTGAGAATTGAGTGGGTGTCCGGGTCATCTTTGAAATTGCCAGCTAATGCTTTGATGGCTGTACCTCGCACATCCCTGTTATTATCAACAATGGCGCGG
>JBGTMK010000768.1:0-1743 GCA_041743605.1 Nostoc sp. | reverse complement strand
CGTTTTTCCTTAATAGATAATCAATACTGGTGGATAATATCAGACCAGGGTAGTGGCTTTACTCCCTCATCTACAAGCAATGAAGAACCAACAGACTATCTTCCACCAGATGAGTCAGAAAATGGTCGTGGTTTATGTCTTCTGCATCAAATTTTTGATCAAGTAGAGTGGAACCGCAAAGGCACAGAATTGAGGCTTTGTAAACAAATGGAAAATCGCCGGGGACTATCTCTGCGGCGGTAAGGTATTTTGGAGTTAGGAGTTAGGAGTTAGGAGTTAGGAGTTAAGAATTTAAAACTTTTAACTCCTAACTCCTAACTTTTAACTTTTTCCGTGAGTTGGACAGGGAGGCGCAGAAATAGAGCGATCTAACCAACCAATTGCCTGTTCTAATCTAGCTTGAGCTTCTTGTGGCTGATTCTTTAAAAGATACACAATAGCTGCTGCCACTTGTTCATTAGCGCGGGAATTGCGGTTAGACTTGAGGCGATGCCAATCGTTAGGGGAAATACTCAGTCTTTCCATCAGGGCTTGAGCTAGTTCCAGAGTACTAAGTTCATTCAGTTGACTGGTTTTCGGCAGCTGGGTAGATTGAGACATAATTTTAAGTCCTTTGTCCTTTGTCATTTGTCCTTTGTCCTTGGTGAATAACCGAAAATGACTAATGACCAATGACTAATGACTAATTGGTTGGCATTTAATCTTAGTTTACTACTTGTACATGAAGCCGTCTAAACAATCACAACCGCCAGAGGAAACTCCAGAACCAGATTTTGAACAAGAACTAGAGGAAGTAGAGCGATCGCTCCTATCCTTAAAAGAACGTTACGATCAAGTGCAGCGCGATCGCCAACAACAGGCACAATGGCAACAGCGCCGCGATCAACTAAAGCACAATAAATCTCAGACACCAGAAATCAAAGCAGAGTTACGGCACATTCAACGACAGTTGGAAATGCTAGAACTAAACTTAGAAAGCCAGTTATTTTCTTGGCGTAGCCTCAAAAAACCTTTCTGGCAAGTCGTCCGCTTTGGTGGAATGGGCGTTATCATAGGCTGGATATTAAAGTCTTATGCTGGATAAATCCAATTTTGGATTTTAGATTTTGGATTGGGTTAAATGCTTAAGATTCTTTAATATTTGTACTTCTAACATTGACGAAATATAAGTTGTAAAATATGGCAAATCGACGGATTGCAGAAATATTGCGAAGTGGCCAACCTGATGAATCCCTCCAAGTGCAAGGCTGGGTGCGGACGAAACGCGAATCCAAAGGGTTTGCTTTTATTGAAGTCAATGACGGCTCATCACTAGCTAATTTGCAAGTCGTCATTAATCAGGATTTGCTAGATTACGAAGCTATCTTGAAAAAATTGAATACGGGTGCTGCTGTCGAAGCGACAGGGGTACTAGTGGCTTCTCTTGGTAAAGGACAGCGAATTGAGTTGAAAGCCGAGTCTGTGAAAGTTTACGGAGAAGCTGATCCCGATACATATCCCCTGCAAAAGAAACGCCATTCCTTTGAGTTTCTGCGAACCATTGGACATTTGCGATCGCGTACTAATTCTTTTGGTGCTGTTTTCCGCGTCAGGAATGCTTGTTCGGCAGCAATTCACCAATTCTTCCAACAAAGAGGCTTTTTGTGGGTACACACACCCATCATCACCGCTAGCGAGTGCGAAGGCGCGGGTGAACTGTTTAGCGTCACAAGTTTTGATCTAAAAAATGTTCCTCGCACTGAA
>JBGTMK010000767.1:0-14526 GCA_041743605.1 Nostoc sp. | reverse complement strand
CTTTGGCGGTTAATCCCCAGCGAGATGGAGATCACCATCATCACCATCATTAACTAAAGTTTGAGTTTAGTAGGGTGAGCAAAGCTAAAGCTTTGCTCACCCTCTCTTATTTATCTGTAGTAAAAAGGACTAAAGTCCTTACTACGAACTAATTTACACCCCGCAGCTTGCGAGTATTATCAACTAGACTCTGAGCAAATTGATCAAATCTTTGAGAAAGTTTATCATCTATTAGCTTGCCTTCAGGACTAAATGCGCCCCAAGCTTGCCCGATGGCAATTTGTTCGGGAATCACCCAACCGTGTACCCAACGAACAATTAGCCGGAGGTCATTTAGAGCGTTGCTATTAGGCTGACCACCCAAGACACTAATCAATCCTGTCACTTTATCAGACAGTTGCTCAAAGCTCATCAAATCTAAAGCATTTTTCAGGACACCACTAACCCCACCGTGATACTCAGGGGTCGCTAAAATTAATCCATCTGACTGACTGACAGTATCCTGTAATCGCTTAACATCTGGATATTCTGGATACTCTTTAGCGCCAGTGCAAAATGGTAACTGCAACTCCCGTAAATCGAGAATTTCTACCTCTGCACCAAGGGCTTCTATCCTTTGTACAGCTGCTTGTAAAGCGAGCTGGGTATAGGAATTGGATCTTAAACTACCACCAATGCCAATAATTTTCACCATAATTAACCTACAAACTATTAACTAGCTACTATTACCAAATTTCTTAAAAAGCGGAATCGTTATGACTATGTTTATCTTAGCGATTTGTGCCATAATGTGTCAAATTAATATCTGCTAGGTATTGGGCATTGGAGAATAAAGTTCTTACCCACACATAAATCAACCTCTGGCTATTTGTTCCCAATGCCCAGTTTTAACAGCTGGATAAATCTAGATAATGATTCCATCTCGCATCTCGGTTACTCAACTTCATGGAATAGTCGGAAGAAACTTGGGAATGATTTTGTGTGGAAGTTAAACTAGATAAGAAAACTGTAATTTCCAGTTATTACAATTTTTAGTAGAAGAATAGGCATAAAACCAGCGCTCAACTTGTGCCAAGCAGACAAAGGGTAATTATTATGACAAATTTGGGAAAAAAAGCATTGGTAAAAAGGCAGTCGTCAAAGCGCGTTTCTTGGGTTGGTGCGTTGGCATTGGCGAAGCGTCTCGTAGAGAAGCCCGCCATAGGCATCGCAGCCAGTTTGATTATGTTACCAGGAATGTTTGGGAGTACTCCCGTCTTGGCACAAAAAACAGAAAGCACCCCTCTAAATTATGGCCAGCTGATCAACAAAGTGAAGGCGGGAGAAGTTGAAAGAGTAGAGCTTGATGAAACCGAACAACTAGCAAGGGTTTATCTTAAGGGGCAAAAGGATGATACACCACCTCAACAGGTGAGACTTTTGGCGCAAAATGCAGAGTTAATTAACATTCTCAAAGAGAGGAATGTGGATTTTGGTGAAGTTTCCTCAGCTAACAGTCGAGCTGCTGTTGGGTTGTTAATCAATTTGATGTGGATTTTGCCACTGGTAGCTTTAATGCTATTGTTCCTCCGGCGCTCTACTAATGCTTCTAGCCAAGCGATGAATTTCGGTAAATCCAAAGCTCGCTTCCAAATGGAGGCAAAAACTGGAGTGAAATTTGAAGATGTCGCTGGGGTTGAAGAAGCTAAAGAAGACCTGGAAGAAGTTGTGACTTTCTTGAAACAGCCTGAAAGATTTACAGCTGTAGGCGCACGTATTCCTAAAGGCGTGCTGTTAATTGGCCCTCCTGGTACTGGTAAAACTTTACTAGCAAAAGCGATCGCAGGTGAAGCAGGTGTACCATTCTTCAGTATTTCCGGTTCGGAATTTGTGGAAATGTTCGTAGGTGTGGGTGCATCTCGCGTGCGCGACCTCTTCAAAAAAGCTAAAGAGAATGCTCCTTGCCTAATATTTATCGATGAAATTGACGCAGTAGGTAGACAACGGGGCACTGGTATCGGTGGCGGGAACGATGAGCGCGAACAAACTCTCAACCAACTGCTCACTGAAATGGATGGTTTTGAAGGTAATACAGGCATCATTATTATTGCTGCCACTAACCGCCCAGATGTTTTAGATACAGCATTACTCAGACCGGGACGCTTTGATAGACAAGTGATGGTCGATCCACCCGATCTCAAAGGGCGACTAGAAATTTTGAAAGTCCACGCGCGGAATAAAAAAATTGATCCTAGCGTATCATTAGAAGCGATCGCTCGCCGCACTCCTGGTTTTACTGGCGCAGATTTAGCCAACTTACTCAACGAAGCCGCCATTCTCACTGCGAGGAGACGTAAAGAAGCTGTCACTCTTTTAGAAATTGATGCTGCTGTAGACCGAGTTGTTGCAGGTATGGAAGGTACCGCCTTAGTAGACAGCAAGAGCAAGCGCTTGATTGCCTATCATGAAGTTGGACATGCTTTAGTAGGCACATTGCTCAAAGACCATGACCCTGTGCAGAAAGTTACATTGATTCCACGGGGACAAGCACTAGGATTAACTTGGTTTACTCCCAACGAAGAACAGGGGTTAATTTCCCGTTCCCAACTCAAATCTAGGATTACTGCTACTTTGGGTGGTCGCGCCGCCGAGGAAATCGTTTTTGGTAAGCCAGAAGTGACCACAGGTGCAAGTAATGACTTGCAACACGTCACAGGGATGGCGCGGCAGATGGTGACACGCTTCGGGATGTCAGAATTAGGCCCATTGTCCTTAGAAAATCAGAGTGGAGGGGAGGTATTTTTAGGACGTGACTGGATGAATAAGTCAGATTATTCTGAGGAAATCGCCGCCAAAATTGATTCGCAGGTGCGCGAAATTGTTAACAATTCCTATATTAGGGCTAAAGAATTGTTGCAAGAAAATCGCATAGTTTTGGAGCGTTTAGTAGATTTACTAGCAGAACAAGAGACAATTGAAGGTGATTTATTCCGCAAAATTGTTGCTGATAACGCTCAGGTAGTCGATGCAAAATTGGCTGTACCTCATTAGTGAAAAAGAATGTAGAGATGTAGTAGTGCTACGTCTCTACAAGGGTTCTGGATAACACATATTTTTAATTTCACCAGATATCTATCAACCTTATACCGTTTCTTTGTGAAGCTGCATATAATTCACCCCCGGCTATCGCCGTCCCCCCAAGGCATCGGGAGGACTACAGGGGGGTATTATTATGTGCATCTTCATACAAAATCGGTATTAGACTACTGAAAATCTAAATGCTCAGATTCCCGACTTCTTAAAAAAGCCGGGAATTTTATTGGAAAAAAGTCAGAAGTCTATCTCAGCCTTACCACAAAGTAGCACACACAAAGTCTTCTCACTGTCAGGCTTAAGCTATTGTATTATATATAACCAAATAATATACTACAAGTGAACATAAACATCATGAAACATAGATTTTGGGCAAGCTATCTGCTTGCTGCTTTAGCTTTTCTACCCTTCGAGCCTGTAAGTACTACTCAGGTTTTGGCAACAGAGTCAGTTTACCAACTGGCACAATCTAAACCTGCTTACACCCAATATATGCAGCTTGGCTATAATGAAACCAAACGGAGAAACTATAGAAAAGCTTTAGGATATTTTCAGCAAGCAGAGCGGCTACGTCCAGGAGATAAGTATGCTACTGCTGCAATTAGAAATGTTACAAGTTACATTCAACGCGGTAGAAATCGTATCGCCTTTGTTCCAGGTAGGCCTGGTAGGGTAAGGTCAGCAGGAACACGAGGAAATTGCTTTGAAGTTGGACAATATATTATTCCCCTGACACCAACAGATAAGGAGGCTCAACGAACCACAGCAGAGCGTCCCACATTCTTTTTCTACATTCCTCAAACCTCTACAACAGTGCAAGCATTAGAATTTGTTTTGGGGGATGATGATAGTATTGACCCATTGTATAAGGGAACTTTCAAACCTGTTGGGCAGAATGGTATTGTTAGTGTAAATGTACCTATTGATCAGCCATCTCTACAAATCGGTAAAGAGTATAATTGGACTTTTTCGATGATTTGTGATCCTAATAACCGCGATAAAGACTCGTATGTAGAAGGTACAATTGTGCGATCGCAAGATGAAAACCTATCTCTTCAGTTAAACCAACCAAACACAGACTTGGATCGTGCAGTTTTATTTGCCACAGCCGGATTTTGGGAAGATGCTCTGAGAACTTTAGCCGATTTACGCCGCCAGCGTCCTAATGATCCCGAAGTTCAAAAATATTGGGAAGAGTTTTTGAATTCAGTAGACATAAAAGAAGTTGTAAATAAACCCTTATTGCCCTGTTGTACTGTTCAGAAATAAATTAACAATTACTTAAAAACCCGGTTTTCATAGAGAAGCTGGGTTTTTTACCCTTGAATTTAAGATTAAGCGATGTCTACGACGGGCTACGCCTACACAAATACTTACCCAAAGCTATAGAAAGCAAAGTTGTTTAGCTACTCAGAGTCTCCTTATAAAATAAACTTGTTGAGTTCCTTTACTAATAAATGCACCGTTGTTGATGGATTGTCTTTGGCTGGAATGTGAGGATTATATCGTTTAAGAAGATTTTCAGAATTTTTAATAGCAATAGCTTGCCTATCAAATAGCTCATCATAAATAGTTTCGCTATTCTTCTGATATCTTCGACCAAATAAAGAAGTTAACTTTTTCAGATAATCACTTCGAGGAATACCAGTATTGAGAAATTCAAAATGCAGAACATACCATAATTCAAATGATTCATTAGAATAAGCTACTTTAAACCCTTGATCTTCAGCATTTTTAATAGCGTTATTAAAATCTTCTGTAGTCCAAGAATCACGATCAAATACACACCAAACTTGATCGTAGCCTTCTTGCTTATTAAGTTCCTTGGCACTTTGAACTAGTTTGCTGGGATTTTCTCCTAAACCCTGCACGTCTATTTCAACAACATTCTTAGGAACACGAAAACTTCTAAAGTAGTTAGGTTCAGTTTTTGCTCCTTCACATACTATTAAGAATCTCTGCTTGACATCCCTAGTATTAACTTTTCTCAGTGAATATCCACGAGAGTTTGCTTTTGTTCTAGGCATGAGAGTCGATTAGATGATTCAAATTTCCAATATATGGAATTGCGCCATATCTACCTTGAATATAATCACTTTCAAATGGCGCATCGTCAGGTATCTTGTATTCTGCTAAAGAGTATAAATCTGTTGCACCATATCTATTCTTTTCAGTAAACCAAATCTGATCTCTACGAAACAGTTTATTGTTAAGCAAATTTGTATCGTGAGTCATGAATATTAACTGAGCATTATTTGGATTCGTTTCATTGGAATTAAATAATTCCACAATTGCACGGCTGATTAAAGGATGAATTCTAGCATCGAATTCATCAATAATTAAGATTTTACCGTTTTTTAGTGTATCAACAAGAGGCCCTGCCAAAGCAAATACTTTTTGAGTTCCTTCAGATTCTTGATTGTTTAAATCAAATATCTCTGTAGATACAGGATTTCCTTCCCCATTAAATTTTTGGTGCGTAGTTTGAACTGATGTTACTTTTGCCATCCCATTTTTTATAATGTAATTCTTTATTTCATCGGGGAATTCTTTAGGCCACAAATCAGCAGTTATTTCACTTTCCTTTACCTTGACATCGGAAAATCCCAAATCTAATTTTTTGAGCAACTGAAAAATTTCATCCTTGTTTTTATTATTCGTTAAACAACTAACTGTGTATCTTTGATAGCCACTATCATCTAAACCAGAGGTAATTTTGACTCTATTTGTCAGCCAATCCAATATCATTTCTGCAATTTCGACATTAAATTGAGCAGATACAGATAAAAAGAGGGCATTCTGTCTTGTTTTCTGTTGAATACCATCAGCTTTAAGTCTTTTAGAAACACTAATATTGTTCAGTTTACGCTCAAAAAGTTTAGTTTCTTTTAATTTAGGAACATAAAATAACCATTCCGAGATAACTTTATCAATAGTTGCCTCAAAACCATATCTATATCTTTTGCCATTTATTAAAAATACGATTTCAAAAAAAGATGGTTTAGCTTCGGTTTCAGTGCTGAGTTTAAATTGCTCAACACCTATTTTTTCCGTGCTTTGAGTCTCTTTAGAAGAATTAATCATGAACCATCTCATGAAACCTAAAGCTGTAGCCAGGTTACTTTTACCACTAGCATTTGCACCGTATATTGCGGCGCTTTTAAGTAGTTTTAAATCATCATCTATTTCAAAAACGTTGTTTTCGTCGAGCTTTTTGTCTTTTGCGACAAGGTTTGCTGCCACCATACTAAAGGTGACTTGCTCTTTAAACGATCTGTAGTTACCGACACTAAATTCAATAAGCATAGGATGAAGTTTAAGCTTCAGACAGAAAAATGTGAATAAATAGTAATTTACTGCTTTAAGAGTAGCAATAATTGGTTGAAGATGCTAAGTTATAAGATTGTTTTTACCATGTACAAATGTACTGTTATTAATGTATGCAGTATAATAAAAGCCTGCACTGGACGATAGCGGTTTTGTTGCAAAAGCTGACGCTAGACACCTAGAAGTGAAGCAAAGGTTTAAGTACAAGAAAATTACTTCAGAGTTCAGCAATTTGCAAAGCTTTTTGGTACAGTATTCTAGAAAATCCACATGACCAGAATAGGCGATCGCGCTCATCGCAATTGCCAGTTTATTGCTCAAAATCAAGAACGCAGTTGCTATGATCAAACGTCTGCTTGTGGTAGAGTCTCCCGGAAAAGTCAAAAAACTCAGTCAAATTCTGGGTTCAGATTGGAAAGTTCTCGCTAGTTGTGGCCATATCCGAGAACTCAGCAATGAAGGGGACGATTCCTTGGGCTTTGTCATGGATGGCAATAATGTCCGCTGCAATTACGTTCCGCGTGACCAACGAGCAAAGGAAACAATTCAGAAGCTCAAGTCTGCGGTGAGGCAGGTTGATGAAGTTGTCTTAGCAACTGACCCAGACCGGGAAGGCGAGACAATCGCTTGGCACCTCAAAGAAACACTGGGTTTAAGGGAACCGAAACGAGTAATTTATACTGAGATTACAGCATCGGCGGTACAGAGTGCGATCGCTAATCCTAGAAAGCTAGACCAAAATTTAATCGGTGCTGGACTGTGCCGAGATTGCCTGGATAAGCTGGTTGGTTATAAAGGTAGCCCTTTAGTTTGGGCATTGAATAACGGCGCTAAGAGTGTTGGCAGAGTCCAAAGCGCGACACTGCACTTGATTTGTCAGCGAGAAAACGAAATTCTGGCGTTTGTCCCCCAAGATTACTGGAGTGTCTGGGTAGATTATGCGGAAGGATTTCGGGCTTTTTACAAAGGGATGGTCGATTCTGCCAAAGATGCAGCAGAACAAGAAACTGAAACTCACGATGACGCGAAAGTTGGTAATAGTCCAGAAACACCAGAGTCTAAGCGTGTTCTTTCCGAAGCAGAGGCGACACGTTTAGTTGAAGAAGCACAGCGACATCCTCATCAGGTGATTCATTTTGAAGGAAAAATCGTTAACCGCCAGCCACCTCCACCATTTACAACTTCCAGCCTTCAGCAAGCAGCCGGTTCAAAGCTGAGGTTTGCTCCTGACAAAACCATGATTGTGGCCCAAAAGCTTTATGAGGCTGGGCTGATAACATATATGCGAACAGACTCAGTAATTCTGAGTCCAGAATTTTGTGCCAGCGCCCGTAAATGGTTAGAGCAAAATGATCCGCAGAATGTACCGCAGCAAGTCGCCAAGCATCGCAGTAGCAAATCGGCTCAAGAAGCACATGAAGCGATTCGTCCAACCGATGTATTTCGTCCCTCAGTTCAGTTGCGTTTAGAACTTCCTGATGATGAGTTTAATCTGTATGTGATGATCTGGAAACGGTCAATTGCTTCTCAGTGTCGTGCTGCTCAATTGCGTAAAACTTTGGTGATTACTCAGTCTGGTTCCCTACTGTGGTCAGCCAGAGGGCAAGTGATTGAATTTTATGGTTATGCCCGGTACTGGAACAATCTCAGCAAAGATAGTATTTTACCTTCATTACAACAGGGACAAGCATTGAAACTGGAGAATGCTGGACATGAAAAGAAGCAGACTCAGCCACCACCTCGTTATAGTGAACCAAAATTAGTGCAATTGATGGAACGTAAAGGAATTGGTCGCCCAAGTACTTATGCTCCTACTGTTGCTACCTTAAAAAAACGAAATTATGTCGAGTTGAAAAAAGACCATCTGCAACCAACAGCATTAGGGTTAGAAGTTGATGCGTTTTTGCTCAAAGCCTTACCAGATTTGCTAGAGGCGGAATTTACAGCAAAAATGGAAGATGCCCTTGATGCAATTTCCGAAGGGAAAAACTCTTGGCAGCATTATTTAACTAGTTGGAATCAGAATTATTTTGTACCAGCGCTCTCCAAAGCTAAAACTGTAGTTGCGAGTTCCCCAACAGGTAAAGCTAATGTGATAACTGAGCGGAAATACGAAACTTCCAAGACGCGATGCCCTGAATGCAAAAATTTCCTCGCCAAAATTCCGAGTACTAAGGTTAAAAAGAAATATTTCCTCAAATGCACAAAAGGCTGTGAAAATGTCGTGCTATTTTGGAGCGACTTTAACAAAACTTGGCAGCCACCACAAACTAAAACAGTCCAAACTGAGAATCAACAAAAGCCTCCCGTGAAGATGACAGCATATCCCTGCCCAGTATGTAAGAAACCTTTAGAGGAGTACAGTTATATCAAAGAGGGACAGAGTAAGACAATGTTACGATGTTGTGATCCACAATCTCGTAAGGATACCAAACATAAAGATGTAGCTTATTTCAGTACACAAAAAGGGTGGTGGAGTCCTAAGTTTGGAGAGTTAAATAAGGTTGACACTCTTTAGGTAAAATAATGACTACAACTTTGCAAGACGCATCTCCAATTATCATTGCCCACCGAGGCGCTAGCGGCTATCGTCCAGAACATACTTTAGCTGCTTATGAGTACGCACTGGGCGCTGATTATATTGAACCTGATTTAGTTTCCACCAAAGACGGCGTTTTAATTGCTCGTCATGAAAATGAGATTTCTGAAACCACCGACGTTGCAAGCCATGCAGAATTTACTCATCGTCAAACCACCAAAATTATTGATGGCGAATCAAAAACTGGTTGGTTTACTGAAGACTTTACCCTGGCAGAACTGAAAACACTACGAGCTAAAGAGCGAATACCTCAAGTGCGATGGCAAAATACCGCATTTGATGGACTCTTAGAAATTCCCACACTCCAAGAAATTATTGATTTAGTTAAGGTTAAAAGTGGTGAAATTAATCGGACGATTGGCATTTACCTAGAAACTAAACACCCAACTTACTTTCAGTCTATTGGGTTAGCCCTAGAAGCACCTTTACTTGCAACTTTGACAGCCAACGGTTATCAGGGAGCTAATGCACCTATTTTCATTCAGTCCTTTGAAGTGAGTAATTTACAAGATTTATTTACAAAGACTGATTTATCTCTGGTGCAATTGTTGAATGACAGTGGTAAACCTTATGATTTTGTAGTTAGTGGCTGCAAACGCACCTACACAGATTTAGCCACTGCATCAGGTTTAGAAGAAATTGCTCAATATGCACAGGCGGTTGGGATTCATAAAAATTTACTGGTTCCGAGAGATCACAATGGTAAATTGCGATCGCCTACATCTTTAGTCACAGATGCTCATGCAGCTGGTTTGCTGGTTCATGCCTGGACTTTCCGTAATGAAGACTGTTTTTTGCCACTGGACTTTCAAGGAAATCCCCAAGGCGAATATGAACTATTTTTTAGCTTAGGTGTTGATGGCGTATTTAGCGATTACCCAGATACGGCTTTTGCAGTGAACAAAAAGCTTGGACTATAACTTTGTTCCTCAATGAAATCAAGCTTCCAGTCAGGAAAAATCAGATTCCTAGCTTTTTAATAAATCGGGAATCTAAACTAATTAATTTTCACAAACTAGTCATCACCTGAGCTAATTGATTAGATAAATCAATTGTAGACTCCTGGTACTTTTTAAATAAAACACCAGCTAAAAAATAATAATCGCCAGAATAAAATGCCATTTTATTTTTTTGGAGTTTTTCGATCTGGTCTTTCACCTTGGGGTCAGAGCTATAGTAGCCGAACTGCAAAGGTAACACCATGAAATTTTGAACATAATAACCATTTTCTTTTGCTAGATTCAACGTATTTATTGGATTAGAAAAGCTAGATATTAAAACCAATACATTTTCATAATCTAACGATAAAAGCACATTGGTAACTTTAGCTCCATCTACGCCCCCAAATAAGAGTGGCATATAAATATCATTATCTGCTGCGGGTAAATAAGGTGGATTGGCTACAAGATACTTGGCATTCGGTTGAGAAGAATTAAACAAACATGAATTATGGATGATGTATTTATTAGTGAGATTGTATTCATCAATGGTTGAATTTGCGACTTTCCATGCAGAAGTATTTAATTCAAATCCCTGGATGACTCCATTAAATTTGTTTCTCAACAAAGAATTAATTACAGGGCTACCATCTCCTGAGCCAAACTCAACAATAGATTCGGAATTTTTACAATTTCTAATCACAAAGCTTTCTAAGCAGTTAGAGTAGAAATTAGATTCTTCAGGACAAAAAAAGATATCTTTCATTTGACTACAATTCAATGGTAGGTAATGTATAATTAAAAGCAAAGAAGATTATTTGTTACCTTGATGCAAGAAAACAAATAACTGTTTCTTTAACAAAGGGTTGCCAAAGAAATATATTTGCAGATTAATTAGCAATAAATGACTTAGTAAATGTCAAATTAAAACGCTAACAATAACCTGCTATTTCTAAGTTTTTTGGTTTGCTCAATGCGTAAAGCTGTTTATTCCACTTCACATATTGATCGGACAACAGCAGCAGCGGCGCGATCGCTCATAAGTTGCTGTTGGTCGTACCCAAGCACCAGTTCCCACGCATCATTGGGATATCGTTCTGCTAATGGCAAAGCCACATCATCTAACATCCAACGGCCGTGGCGTTCATCTTCCCTGATGTGCAGTTCCCAATAACCCACCGCTACTTCTGAGAGTCCCAGTCGTTGCGCCGCCACCAGATAATTCTTGTAAACCGCAGGGCCAGCCACTTCAAAATAGGTCAACCCGCCGCTGTAACGCAGAAAATCGCGTTTGCGCTCAGTGACCAGAAAGTTATGATTGGTAGAAGCCAACACTTCCCAAGGTACTAAATCAAAATATGCCTCTGGTTCAGTGTTCATTCCAAATTCAGCCAGCATTTGGGCGAAAAATGTCGAGTGCTTGCGAGATAAACGACCATTGCCGTATTCTTCTATGAGTACCCGCATCAGCGTACACTGCACTTCATTAGCAGTACCACCCAAAATCCGGGAAAGATGACTCGCTTCAACCAAGCCATCAAAGGAGCCGATCGCTAGCAGGTGACGATAGCCAAGTTCAGTCATTTCCTCACGAACATAGCGGCTACTGTCCGACAAAGGTGGATTTAAATCGGCAGATGCACGCTCAATTAAAGCGTGTTTTACATCCAATTGTTGCAGTGCGGCTACATCGATTTGTGCGAGTTCCCAGTTTTGCCAAGCAGTTTCGATTTGGTCACGACATGAGTACAAATACAGCGATCGCTCATTGGTATAATTGTGCAAATCATCGTACCAAAACAGCTTTAGGCGATTAATTCGATAAAGTATGCGTTGAAGAAAACGGTGAGCCTGTTGATCAGAGCGATCGTTTCCATAAGCCGAGACAATTGCCAGAGAAAGCATCTGCTCAAACTCACTAGCTCTTGAAGGTTTTGCATCCAGTTTAGTGTCCAAATCCTCCATTGCTAGGAGTTCTATAAATTGCTTCTCAGCACGGTCATACTTGGTAATTGTTCTTTCTTGAGTTTGCGTACTCTTTTTTGCAGCCCTAGTGTTAGGAAATATAACTAAATTGCTTTGCATGGAATCTTCGGTAGCTTTGGAGAAGTGAGAAATTAGTTTCACCTCTAATATCTAGGTTTCCACACCAGTAGCTTTATGTACCTCTTTCCTTGGTTATAAAGAAAGATTAAGTTTCAAAAGAAAGGGGGATTGGGGATTGGGGATTGGGCATTTGGCATTGAAAAGAGGCAGAGGGGTAGGGAGCAAAGGATAAAGAGGTAATTTTTTATTAGAAGGGAAAAGGTAAAAACCTTGCCCGAAGTCAAGCAACCTGTTCATAACTTCCAACTTCCGACTTCATTTATTCTCTCCCCTACTCCCTACGGCACAGCTTTTTGTTGCTCAATCACCTTACTTGGCGGAATCTCCTCAAGAGGGATTAGGGCATCAATCACCGACTTCACAATTGGTGCAGCGACAGTAGAACCATAAGCACTCTCTCCTTTTGGCTCATCTACCAGTGCGAATACTACATAGCGAGGAGATTCCACTGGCAAAATAGCTACGAAACTGGTCATTCTAGCACCCTTAATGTAGCCACCAGAGGGACTAGCTTTTTGGGCTGTACCAGTTTTACCAGCAATGCGATATCCAGGAATTTGTGATGCCTTCCCGCTACCGTCAGTAACAACAGTTTCCATCATTTCCACAACCTTTTGAGCTGTTGCGGCTGAAAAAATTTGGCGTGGCGTAGTACGAGTTGGTGAATCATGCATCTGCCCTTTGGTATCAATCAACCCCCGCACTACATGGGGTGTTACCAACTTGCCACCATTAGCTAAAGCACCGTGCATCTGCACTAGCTGTAACGGTGTCATAGAAAAGCCTTGTCCAAAGGAAGTTGTAGCTGGTTCAATTGGTGAACCGATAAATTCTTCTTGACTTTTGAGCCTACCGCCAACTTCAAAAGGTAAATCTGTATCAACTTTTTGTCCTAGCCCTAAACGTTCTAGCCAGTTGTAGTAGATTGAAGGCTTTAAGCGTTGGATAATTTTCACCATGCCAATGTTGCTAGAATTTTGGAGGATTTGAGCAATGTTGATTCGCCCATAACCATTCTTCATCGCATTTTTGATGGTGTAATTAGCGACTCGAATAGAACCGGAGTCATTAAACACATCATCGGCTTTGATGACACCATTTTCCAGAGCGATCGCCACATTCAAAGGCTTAAAAGTCGATCCCGGCTCATAAAGATCAGCCACCGTCCAGTTTTTAAATAGCGCGATATTAGCTTTAGAGTATTGATTAGGGTTATAAGTAGGTTGAGAAACAAGGGCGAGCAAGGAACCATCCAACGCATCCATAACAATTACCGCCCCACGTTTGGCATTAAACTTGTCCATCTGTTGTTTAAGCGCAATCCGAGCAGTTCGTTGCAGACGGCTATCAATAGTGAGTTGCAATCGCAAATCATCAAAATGCAAAAAACCTTCAGGCGCATGATCCGGCATCAGTGAGCCATCTCCCGACCGACTGAGCCGCACCGTTTGTACGGGACGTTCTAGTAACTTCTCTTGAGAATATTCCACACCTGCTTGACCACGGCGGTCAATATTCACATAGCCCACCACATCAGCAACCAAATCGTCTGGTGGGTAAAATCGGGAGTATTTTTGAGTCCATTCCAGGCCATTTAAGCGCAAAGAGATGACGCGATCAATCATTTCTTCCGGTAGGGCTGGATCAACTATAATTCCGCTTCTTTTGCTTTGAAAAGTTTTCACCAATTCAGCAGTATCTTTTCCCAATATTGGGGAAAGTCGCTCTGCTATATCTTCATTAGACTTATCAAACAGCTTGGGATGAGCGTACAAAGTATATACAGGACGGTCAATAGCCAACAGATTACTCTTGCGATCTACCACTGGGCGACGGGGCATAAAAGGTCGCACACTCACCATTTGTTGGTTGCGTGCCTGCTCTGTTAACTTTGGCCCCTTGACAATTTGTAAATTATACAATTTGACACCCAATCCCAATCCTGCTGCCATTAATACGCCCCATACGATGAAAATTCGAGACTTGGTGCTGGATGTTTGGTCTTGGATATTAGAGGCTAATTTTCCTAAAAGCCCTCGTTTATAATCATTTTGTCGCCTTGTGACTCCTGGATTCCGAAACTTTTTAAATTTTGTTCTGCTTGGTGACTTCTGCATTGGATTTGTCCTTTGTCATTTGTCATAAACCACAAGTCTGAGTCCCTGACTTTTCACGTTATGTGGAAAAGTCCACCAAAAACCTAACCCCCTAACCCCCTTCCCGACACGGGAAGGGGGAAAATTCAAAGTCTCTGTCCTTTTAGGAGGGAGAAATAGAAGAGAGGTTTTCCAGATGCCGCTGAATTGTCAGGTCTGAGTCCCTAAAATTGCTGTAAATCTGACCTTCTGAATTACGAATTACGTTAGCGCATCTGTAGCGAGTATTTGTACCCTTATAGGGAAGCAAGCTAGCAAGAGCGTCTCGTAGAGAGCGTCATTACGAATTACAATTTAGTATCCCAGTGGTGAGAGTGTTTGCTGCTGG
>JBGTMK010000766.1:0-5293 GCA_041743605.1 Nostoc sp. | reverse complement strand
CCTATTTTATTAACCCAGATTTTTGCCAAGCTTACTTCTTTAGGACGTATTCATCCCGTTTCTACAGGCATTGAACCCTCGTAAATTGGCTAAGGTATTGTAGAGATAACCCTCTTCTTTGGTAACATCCTCCTGCGCTGTTCCTAAAGACTGGCAGCAGAATCCCTGAATTTCTACCAGCACGTTGCCAGATTCATCTAACAGTTGAATATCTCCCTTAATTTGATTCGAGTTTTGCTCCACTAGACGAGCATGGCTCCATAGTAAGCCTTGGGGACGGCCGTAAACTCGAAGTCGTTTGATGCCAACGGGCAAGTAGATTTGCTGTCCTGATACAGTGCCAATAAGAACCTGGAAACAAGCATCCAAGATAGCTGGATGCAACTGGTAGTCTTTAGTTTCTTTCTCCAAAAGTTCAGGAAGTTTGATCTGAGCGATCGCTTCTTTTTCAGCGCACCATAATTGCTCAATCCCCTGGAAATTGGAGCCATATTCCATTCCTATGCTGTGCAATCGCTGATAAATATCGCTCTTTCCAAAAGCTTTAGCACAGCGCCGACGAATTTCATCCAAGGCAACTGGCTTAGGAATATCCTTATTCTGATTTGAAATTAAATTGCCAGTTATATGTTGAACCCAAGATGAGGAATCGTCTTGGGCAAGACTGTAGATGTTGAAAGAGGTTTGACCGCCCAGATGAATACTCAACTGAATCGTTAATGGTTCGTCGGTCAAAAACAGTGCTTTTTGAAACTCAAGGTCTTCCAAAAGATAAGACCTCTCACCGAAAATTTCCTTTGCAGCAGCTAGAGCCATTTCCACATAACCTGCTCCCGGATACACCACTGCTCCCTGAATGCGATGGTCTTCCAGATAGTTGAGCGTCGCTTTATCAATCAACCCATTCCACGTCGGTTGGGCTAATTGCAGACGGCTTCCCAACAGAGGATGAACTGGTAGTCCTAGCAGGGATATTTGGTACGTTTGTCCTAGACGAGTTTGCAGTGATTGTTCTGATTCGTGCCAATAACCCTCTCGCTGCCAGGGGTAAGACGGCAGCCGCACGAAATTACCGCTTTGTGCATAGAGATGATTCCAATCAACCGGGTATCCCAAGGTGTAGAGCTTGCCAAAAGATCCTAGCATCATTGCATATTCTGCTTCTTTACGTCGCAAAGAAGGCAACACTGTTGCTGTGTTATTAGCTTGTGCAAAACACTCAGAAATGTAGCTTGCCAGGACTGGATGAGCGCCTATTTCGAGGAATAGGTCATACCCTGCTTTCATAAGTCCGTCCACTGCTGTGGCAAACAGCACCGGATTCCTCATATTTTGTGCCCAGTAAGCACCATCCATTTCTTGCCCAGAAATCTGCTTGCCTGTAACGGTAGAAAACAAAGCAATGGTGGATTTTTGAGGAGTAATTCCCTGTAAGGCTTCTGCTAATTCTGCCTTCAACGGCTCCATCAAGGGACTGTGATAAGGCACTTCTACCTGCAATAATCGACAAAAAATCTGTCGTTGCTCTAGAAATTTGGCAATTTCTTCTAAGGCGAGAGTTTCTCCAGCCAGAGTTAGACCTTTTGGACTGTTGATAGCTGCGATAGAAACGCGATCCTCGTATCTAACTAAAACCTGTTGAGTTTCCTCTACCGAAAGGGCGCACGCCAGCATTTTCCCTGTTCCTGCGGTGATTGCTTGCAATCGGCTGCGGTGAAAAATCACCCGGACGGCATCTGACAAGCTGAGAATTCCAGCAACGTAAGCCGCTGCCACTTCACCGACACTGTGACCGGCGATCGCTTCGGGAATGATGCCCCAACTATGCCATAAAGCACAAAGAGCAACTTGCACGGAAAAGATAGCACACTGAGCGATTTGGGTAGAGTTAATGCGAGAGTTTTTCTCTGATGCCGTCAGTTCTTCCAACAGCGACCAATCAGCATATTGCCGTAGTAATTCGTCGCACTGTTTAATAGCTTCTCGGAATACAGGTTCCTCTTCCAACAGAGTCCGTCCCATCGCCCACCATTGCTGTCCCATGCCGGAGAATACGAAGACGAGTTTGGGCGATCGCTCTGGAAGTTGAAGACCCGATAAGATTTCTATGGAAGTTTCTTCAGCTAAAAAGGCTTCCAGATTTTCTAACAGTTCTTGCTTGGAATTAGCCACCACAGCCAGCCGATGGTTATGATGACCTCGGCGCAAGCTGGCAGTATAGCAGATGTCGAATAGGGATAAATCTTCAGTTGTTAAAAAGTCCTTGTAAGCTACTGCTAATGCCTTAAGTGCCTCAGAACTGCGAGCCGATATCGGCAGCAGTAAGGGTTGGGCATTCTCCCTTTTGGGAAGGTGAGGTTGGAGGGGAAGCGATGGTGCTTCTGCGAGAACTACGTGAGCATTAGTACCGCCAAATCCGAAGGAATTCACGGCTGCAAGGCGCGGTTTATTTCCGTTAGGCCACGTTTCCAGGGTAGTAGGCACGCGCAACCGCAATTCCTCAAAGGGTATTTTGGGATTCGGTGTCTGAAAATGCAGATTGGGAGGAATCTGCCCATGCTTTAGAGCTAAGGCTACCTTGATGATCCCAGCTACGCCCGCCGCAGATTCTAAATGTCCGATGTTGCTCTTAACTGAACCAATAATACAGTAATCTCCCGAAGGGCGATTTTTCCCCAGTACATTTCCCAGAGCGTTTGCTTCAATCGGATCGCCGACAGGTGTCCCAGTGCCGTGAGCCTCAACATATTGGATTTGCTCTGGTAAAATGTCTGCTTGTTTACAGGCTTCTAGAATCGCGGCTTCTTGAGCTTTGCCATTAGGAACCGTAATGCCATTAGTACGACCATCTTGATTAACTACACTGCTTCGGATGACGGCATAAATTGGATCTGCGTCTGCTAGCGCTTGGGATAAAGGCTTGAGGACAACAATACCGGCTCCCTCGCCCCGAACGTAACCGTTCGCTCGTGCATCAAAGCTTTTGGAGCGACCATCGGGAGAGAGCATAGATGCTTTACTTTCAGCTATAGTCATCTCTGGTCTGAGCATAGCATTTACACCTCCAGCCAGAGCGATCGCCGATTCTCCATTCCAGATACTTTGACAGGCGAGGTGAACCGCAACTAAAGCCGAAGAACAGGCGGTATCGAGCGCTATAGAAGGGCCATGAAAATCAAAGACGTAAGAAATACGGTTGGCGGCAACGCTCATACTTATGCCCATAGCTGTATGAGCATTAATCGAATTGCGTTCGCCCGAACTTACCTGAATGGCTTGGTAATCTTGAGACATTAAACCGATAAACACGCCAGTTTTTGTTCCAGCTAACCGTTCCGGTACTTGTCCCCCATCCTCTAGTGCTTCCCAAGCTACCTCTAGCAGCAACCGTTGCTGGGGATCTATGCAAGCCGCCTCTCGTGGCGAAATCCCGAAAAACTGGGGATCAAATTCGTCTATCTTATTTAAGAAGCCGCCCCACCTGGTTCGCATTTTGCCCGGTTTTGCCGTATCCGGGTCATAGAGAGTATCTATATTCCATCTGTTTGCTGGCACCTCTGTAATGGCATCTACACCGTCTTGCAGCAGTTTCCAAAAAGCTTCAGGAGTATTAGCACCCCCAGGAAAACGGCAACCAATTCCAATAATTGCGATCGATTCTTTTTCAACAGTCTGGAGATTACTGTGTCCGCTATTTACTGTTAAAAAGTCTTCATTATGAGCGTCTAAATCCTGCGTTGACGTAAACATATACTTAGTTATTGGGCATTACATAAATGCAGGATAAATTGGCAGTTGAAACCATTAAAAAGTCGTTTAAAATTAAGTAAAATCGTCCCATTAATCAGCAACGCCTGTTATTGCTTTGTTGTCTGGCTGCGGGGTATTGGTAGAACGTCGGTACGATGAATTTGATGTAACTCATGGCTTTTTGCACCACAATTAGGACAAGTAGCATCTAATTTGTAAGTACTGAAAAACTGGAATAGTTAAGCCATACGCTTAATAGCTGTGCCCTCGTTTCTCTCCTTCTTTTCAACTCACTTCATAACTGCTGGGCTAGGTTTTTTGTGCTAAACGTTTGGTCATAGAGTCATATATTTGCAAGAGAATATCCTTGATCCCATAACTCAAATTCCAATCCGGGTAATGTCTTTTAAACTTTGATATATCACTAATCCACCACCTTACGTCTGCAACTCTGCTGTTTTCTGAATAGCTGTAGTGCATTTTTTTACTCGTAATTTCTTCGCACAGAACGATTGCTTCCTTCATAGAACAATTCACAAACCTACCTCCTCCTGCATGATAGACCTCACCTCTTTGAGGATTTTGGTAAAAATGCCAGAACATATTTACCAAATCATAACTATGAATATTGTCCCTTACCTGTTTTCCTTTATGCCCGTAGATAGTATAGTTTCTACCGGTGAAAGCACACTTCATCAGGTAAGACAAAAATCCATGAAGTTCGACACCAGAATGTTTGGGGCCAGTTAGACATCCACATCGAAACACCCCGACCTTCATGCCAAAATGTCTTCCATACTCTTGTGCAACTATATCAGCAGCTAGCTTAGAAGCTCCAAAGAGGGTGTGGTTAGTGTAATCGATGCTCATACTCTCATCGATTCCTTCAGTAAAGAAGCGATGATTCTTGTCAATCTCCCACCTAGTTTCTAACTCCACCAGAGGCAAATGCTCAGGCTTATCACCGTACACTTTATTTGTAGAAGTAAAAATAAATACGGCATCTGGGCAGAGCAAACGAGTTATTTCTAGTACATTAAGCGTTCCATTGGCATTGATGGCAAAATCTGTAAGTGGTTCAAGAGTTGCCCAATCATGGCTAGGTTGAGCTGCGGTATGCACTACCAGTTTTATATCAGAACTATATTCTCTAAAGATGCTCAAAAAGCTAAACTCCGTTCAGCTTCATCAACTTGCCCACATTCCACACTTAAAAATATCTCTCTATCAAGAGGATCTAGAATTTTAAAAATACGTTCCCAATCAATCTCTCCTTCACCACAGGCACATCCTACAGGTGTCCCGGTAACAACTCCTCGCTCCTTCTCACTATGCTGCTGACTAATATCTTTAGCATGGATATGTACAACATAGTCTTTTACACGTTCTAAACCTTCATAAGGATCTTCAAAGTTAGCTAAATAAAAGTTTCCAGTATCCCAGTTAATTTTTATCCAAGGAGAAGGGACAAGGTTGACGATACTTAAAATTCCTTTTGAAGTACAGGTAAAAGTTCCATGAGGTTCAATGCAAATATATACTT
>JBGTMK010000765.1:0-7128 GCA_041743605.1 Nostoc sp. | reverse complement strand
CGCGTCAACACTCTGACCCTATTTCCCTTAAGTCAAACAGATGTTAACCATTTAATCGCCGACTCCCTGAGTTCTACAACCGAACAGGCATTATCTTTAACAGAGTTAGTTTATCAAAAAGCTAAAGGCAATCCCTTTTTCACAACTCAGTTTTTGAAAGCACTACATAAGGATGGGCTGATTACCTTTGATTGGGAGTTAGGTTTTTGGCAATTTGATGTAGCGCAAGTGCGATTGCTTGCCCTCACCGATGATGTAGTGGAATTTATGGCACAACAGCTTCAGAAATTGCCACCCAACACTCAAGATATTTTAAAACTGGCAGCCTGTATTGGCAATCAGTTTGATTTGGCGACGTTGGCGATCGTTTCGGAAAAGTCGCAGATGGAAACTGCCTCAGATTTGTGGAAAGCATTGCAGGAAGGATTGATCATTCCCACCAATGAGGTTTACAAGTTTTATCAAGATTCATCATTGGTTAGCCAGCACAGTCTTCTGCCAAGGGGAGACGCTAAGGGCGATGATAGCGCAGCATTAGCGACGTTCGCCTTGGCATCTTTACAGGAAAAAGAGCGTCACCCCGAAGGGGTCATTGATCATTTGCAAAGGACAAATGACAACGGACAAAGGACAATTTACAAATTTTTGCACGATCGCATCCAACAAGCTGCCTACTCTTTAATTCCTGACGACCAAAAGCAGGTAACTCATCTCAAAATTGGGCAACTGTTGTTACAGAATACTTCGCTTAATGATCGGGGCGAAAAACTGTTTGATATCGTCAATCATCTCAATGTCGGGCAATCTTTAATTACCCAACCATCCCAACGCCATGAACTCGCCCAGTTGAATCTTGCTGCTGGACGCAAAGCGAGATCGGCAACGGCTTACAGTGCAGCGATCGCCTATTTGAAGACGGGCATTGATCTGCTCCCAGGCGATCGCTGGCAAAATCAATACAACCTTTGTCTAGCCCTTTATGAAGGTGCAACAGAGGCAGCTTACCTCAGCACCGATTTTGAACAGATGGAACAGTTAGCAAAAATATTGCTGACTCATACCCATTCCTGGCTCGATCGCGTCACTACATATCAGGTTAAGATCCAAGCTTGCATCGCCCAAAATCAATATCTAGAGGCTTTGCATCTGGCACGAGAAGTCCTAAAACATCTGGGGGTATATCTGCTAGAGCAACCTACCCAGGTGGAAATTAATCAGGCGCTTCAACACACCCAAACACTCCTGAGCGGCAGATCAATTGAATCACTGTTGGAGTTACCCGAAATGACCGCCCTGGAGCAAAAAGCAGCAATGACTGTGATATCGAACATCATGTCTGTTGCTTATCAAGCTGCTCCAGACTTGTTGCCCTTGCTCACCTTTATTCAAGTCGATTTATCTGTGCAATACGGGAATGCAACGGAGTCAACATATAGCTATGTCCAGTATGGATTGATGCTGGTTGCGATGTTAAAAGATATTGATGCGGGCTATCGCTTTGGACAATTAGGGATGAACCTGTTACAGCGCATCAATGCCCGCAAGCTCACAGCTAAGACCATTTTTGGATTCAATGTCTCCCTCAGACATTGGCGTGAACCCGCCAAAGACACACTGGACGGGTTTCTGCAAGCTTATACCAGTGGATTAGAAACGGGTGATATTGAATATGTTGCCCTCAGCCTCTTATGCTACAGCTACACCGCTTATTTCACTGGGCAGGAACTTTCTGCCCTCAAACAGACGATGGACTTGCACCGCAAGGTCATCCAGCAATATCGTCAGGATAGCTACCTGCACATTCAAAGTATTTACTATCAAGCGGTACTTAATTTGCTCGAACCTACGCCCGAACCCGATCGGTTGTGTAGTAAAGACTATGATGAGGATGAGATGATTCAATTTCATCTCGAAGCCAATCAATTGCTCGCAATCTGTCAACTTTATTTCAATAAACTGCTCCTTTCCTATCTGTTCCATCGTTATGATCAAGCGCTAGAAAATGCCCGCCTAACAGAACAGTATTTGGGCGCAGCAGTAGGATTAATGCACGTTCAACTGTTCTCCTTCTACGATGCGCTGGTGCAATTAGCGATTTATTCAACTGTTAGTCAGACAGAACAAGCGGCCATTCTCGATCGGGTTTTTGCTCATCAAGAGAAACTTCAGGATTGGGCATACCATGCACCCAGTAATCAGGCTCATCGCTGTGCCCTAGTTGCCGCAGAACGGTGTCGAGTTTTAAATGAAAAAGGCCAGGCGATCGATCTGTACGATCGCGCCATTGCTCTTGCGAAAGAACACGGCTACACCCTAGAAGAAGCACTTGCCAACGAACTTGCTGCTAAGTTCTATCTCGACTGGGGTAAACAGCGCATAGCTGGAGAATACATCACCCAAGCCTACTATGGCTATGCTCGTTGGGGCGCAAAAGCCAAAGTCGCTGACTTGGAACGACGCTATCCCCTACTCCTTGCCCCCATCCTCCAACAAACCCGCTCTCCCTTCTCAACTAACGAAACTATCTTTACATTAGAAAGTATCACCTCCACCAATTCTGCCACTTCCAGTAGTAGCACCGTATCTGTTGCTTTAGATTTAGCAGCCATTCTAAAAGCTTCCCAAACCCTTTCTGGGGAAATTGAACTCGAAAAACTGCTTTCAGCTTTGCTGCATATCATCATTGAAAATGCTGGAGCCGATAAATGTGTATTTATGCTTTTGGAGTCAGATCGGTTGCTAGTTCAGGCGTTAGCACAGCTTTCTCTGAGCGGTGTACGGAACGCCAACATCGATTTTTACCCGATGTTGCTCAACCCGCAGCCCGTTGAAGACTCTGTTGATGTGCCAGTTGGCTTAATTAATAACGTCAAACGCAGCTTACAACCAGTAGTAATTACTGATGCGACGCTGCATCCGCAATTAATCAATGATCCGTATATTCAGCAACAGCAACCCAAGAGTATCTTGTGTAGCCCGATTTTGCATCAGGGTAAATTGCTTGGCTTATTGTACCTGGAAAATAATTTGGCAACCGGAGCCTTTACAAGCGATCGCGTCGAACTACTGAACTTACTTTGCACCCAAGCTGCAATTTCTTTGGAAAATGCCCGGATTTACCAAAATTCTCAGAACTATGCTCAACAGTTGGCACAATCTCTAGCAAAATTGCAAGCTAGTGAAATCCGCTTCCAAAATTTGGCAAATAATATTCCTGGTATGGTGTACCAATTCCGTCTAGCGGCCGACGGTTCAACTTCAACACCCTACGTTAGCTCTGGCTGTTTTGACTTGTATGGATTAGTAGCAGAGCAGGTGATGGTAGGGACGCATAGCCTTTATGCGATGAATCATCCTGACGATCGCGCAGCTATTACCCAAGCGATCACCTACTCTGCCCAAAAGCTCGTACCGTTTGAGCTAGAATGTCGAATTATCGTCCCTTCAGGAACCGTAAAATGGGTTAGATCTACTGCTCGGCCAGAGCGACAAGCTGATGGGGCAATCATCTGGGATGGGGTGATGATTGATATTAGCGATCGCAAACAGGCCGAAGCATCTCTAGCCAAAGAACGAGAGTTTTTAAATGCCATCATTCACAATATTACTGATGGGATTGTTGTTTGTGATGCTAGTGGCAAATTGACTTTATTTAACAAAGCAACTCGTGACTTTCATGGCTTACCAGTAGAATCATTACCAGCAGAACAGTGGACAGAACATTTCGATCTCTATCAACTTGATGGAAAAACACCTCTATCAACTACAGAAATCCCTCTGTTTCGCGCCTTGCAAGGGGAAATAGTCGAAAATGCCGAAATGGTAATTGCGCCAAAGCATGGTTATAAGAGAATTTTGTTAGCTAGCGGACAGGCGATCATCGATTCTTCGGGTAACAAACTCGGTGCAGTAGTTGTGATGCGAGATATTAGCGACCGCAAAAAAGCTGAATTTGCCTTGGAGCAAAAATCACAAGATTTAGAACAAGCACTAACTGATCTGCAAAACGCCCAGTTACAAATGGTGCAAAGTGAAAAAATGTCTGCGCTGGGCAATTTAGTCGCTGGTGTCGCTCACGAAATGAATAATCCTCTTGGTTTTATTGCTGCTAGTCTCAAACAAGTTAAACCTAGCATCGCTGATATTGTTGAACATCTGGCACTATATCAAGAAAGTCTACCTAACAAAAATGACAAAATTCTTAATCACGCCGAAGAAATCGATTTGGATTATAGCTTAGAAGACTTGCCTAAGATAATTGATTCCATGTCTATGGCGTGTGACAGGCTCAAAAATATCAGCACTAGTTTAAGAACTTTCTCTCGTGCAGATCGAGATTATAAAGTGCCGTTTAATCTTCATCAAGGTATTGATAGCACGATTTTAATTTTGAAACATCGTCTCAAGCCCAATGAACAACGTCCGGCCATTGAAGTTATCACAAACTACGGTAATTTACCTCAAGTAGAATGTTTCCCTGGTCAGTTAAATCAGGTATTTATGAATATAATAGCTAATGCAATTGATGCTTTAGATGAGTCAAATACTGGACGGAGTTTGGCAGAATTTAAATCCAATCCTAACCGAATTACAATTACAACTTCAGTAGAAACAAATCTAGTTAAAATTGCCATTGCTGATAACGGTAAAGGGATGAGTGAACAAATTAAATCAAAAATATTTGACCATTTATTTACTACAAAAGCTGTGGGTAAAGGTACAGGTTTAGGGTTGGCGATCGCTCGTCAAATTGTTGAAGAAACCCACGGCGGAAAATTGAGTTTTAACTCGGTTCTAGGTGAGGGGACAGAATTTATCATTGAAATTCCGGTATAGTTTAGTCCTCAGATCCCCGACAACTTTCGTGAAGTCGGGGATCTTTTTTGGGAATACTAAATTTGGAAGTTTCACAGATTTAGCAGCATGATTAGCACTATTGTCAATATTCCCGGATACAAGGTTAGTGAAGAACTCTACAATGGTTCGAGAACCCTAGTGTATCGAGGGGTTCGAGAGACTGACTCATTACCTGTAGTCATTAAACTGCTAAAAAATCCATATCCGGGTTTGGGCGAACTTTTATCGTTTCGCAATCAGTATACTATTGCCAAAAATCTCAACTCACCGCTAATCGTCCAAACCTACAGTCTAGAACCCTATCAGAATGGCTATGCGCTGGTGATGGAAGACTTTGGGGGGATTTCTCTTAAAAATTATTTCACCTCACCAGAGACGCCATATATTGCGTCTGGTGAAGAGTTTTTACGAATTGCGATCGCACTATGCAACACCTTAGATATACTCTACCGCGAGCGGGTTATTCATAAAGACATCAAACCCGCAAATATTTTAATTAACCCAGAAACCAAACAAGTTAAATTAATCGACTTTAGTATTGCATCTTTACTACCACGAGAAACGCAGACACTTGTCAATCCTAATGTTTTAGAAGGGACACTCGCTTATATTTCCCCAGAACAAACAGGAAGAATGAATCGGGGAATTGACTATCGCACAGATTTCTATTCTTTGGGTGCAACTTTCTACGAATTACTGACTGGAGTTTTGCCATTTCAATCAAATGATCCAATGGAGTTGGTACATTCTCATATTGCAAAACAACCTCCTTCAGTTATTAGAGATGAGATACCGCAGGTGATTTCAGATATCGTCATAAAATTGATGGCGAAGAATGCTGAAGATAGATATCAGAGTGCATTGGGACTGAAGTTTGATTTAGAAAATTGTTTACATCAGCTACAAGTTTCTGGTAAGATAAAAGACTTTGAAATTGCACAGAGGGATGTGTGCGATCGCTTCATCATCCCCGACAAACTTTATGGCAGAGAAACCGAAGCATCAACCCTCCTCCAAGCCTTTGATCGAGTTAGCCTAGGGGCAACAGAAATGATGCTAGTAGCAGGTTTTTCTGGGATTGGGAAAACCGCAGTTGTCAATGAAGTTCATAAACCAATTGTGCGACAACGGGGTTATTTTATTAAAGGCAAATATGACCAATTTAATCGCAATATTCCCTTTAGCGCATTTGTGCAAGCATTTCGAGATTTAATGGGTCAATTATTATCAGAATCCGATGAGCAATTGCAAACCTGGAAAACCCAAATTCTCGAAACAGTGGGGGATAATGGACAAGTCTTAATTGACGTTATTCCCGAGTTAGAAAACATCATCGGGAAACAGCCACCAGCGACAGAATTATCAGGGAGTGCTGCTCAAAATCGGTTTAATTTGCTATTTCAAAATTTTGTGCAAGTTTTCACAACCAAAGAACATCCCTTAGTGATGTTTTTAGATGACTTGCAATGGTCAGATTCAGGATCTCTGAATTTATTACAATTATTGATGCAAGATACTGGATATTTATTGATATTAGGTGCTTATCGGGATAATGAAGTTTCTCCCGTCCATCCATTTATTTTAACTGTAGATGAGATTGTGAAAGCTGGGGCAACAGTAAATACAATTACCTTGTCAGCCTTAAGGGAATCAGACATGAATCAGTTGGTAGCAGGTACCCTGAATTGTGAATTATCTCTAGCTAAACCCTTAACTAAATTAGTTAATCAAAAAACCCAGGGTAATCCTTTCTTTGCGACTCAATTTCTCAAAGCATTACATGATGACAAGTTAATTAGTTTTGATTGGGAAACTCAATATTGGCAGTGTGATATTGCTCGAGTTAAAGCCTTAGCAATTACTGATGATGTAGTAGAATTTATGGCATTACAATTACAGAAATTGTCGATAGAAACTCAGGAAATTCTGAAGTTGTCGGCTTGTATTGGGGCTGAATTTGATTTGAATACTTTGGTAATTGTCAGTGAGAAAACGGCGGGTAAAACGGCTACAGCTTTATGGAAAGCATTGCAAGAAGGGTTAGTAATTCCCACAACAAAAATCTATAAATTCTTCACCCAATCGGATAGCGAACAAGTTTTCAAAGCTTCAGCAAATCCTACTTATCGGTTTTTACACGATCGCGTTCAACAAGCGGCCTATTCCTTGATTCCAGAAGATCAACAACAGTCAACTCATTTAGCGATCGCTCGGTTGCTGCGACAAAGCACCCCAGACACCGAACTAGAAGCCAAGATTTTCGAGATTGTC
>JBGTMK010000764.1:0-7847 GCA_041743605.1 Nostoc sp. | reverse complement strand
CGAATTAGCAATTACAACTTTTCCTGGTGTCTATTGCGCGGTGGAACCACACTGAACCCTTCCCGAACTCAGAGGTGAAACGCTGCTGCGGCCACGATAGTTTAGGGGTAGCCCTACGCAAAAATAGCTCGATGCCAGGTTCTATAATTCAAACTTAAACCCCCCAAGCTCACATCATAGCTTCGGGGGTTTTGTTATATTTGCTTTGTATAACCGTAGCCATTTTAGTTAGGACGCTGCTTCTTGAGAACAGTTTCCATTGCATCACGTAGGCTATCAGATTTAGATAATAGCTTGCGTACCCTGGTTTTCAAAGTTGCCCAACATTTTTCAATTCAATTGAGGTCGGGTGAGTAAGGCGGTAGATAGATTAACTTACATCTCGCCGCTTCAATTAATTGAGCAATCCGACCGCCGTGATGAAACCTTGCATTATCTACAATTATCCACTCACCCGGATGCAACACTGGAATCAAACAAGTTTCTAACCAGGTCTCAAATACGGTACGGTTACAAGCCCCCTCGAGGGTAAATGGCGCAATTAGTTTTCCCTGTCGATACCCAGCAATCATATTGATGCGACCCTGCCGATGACCTGATTTGAGGTCATAAAATTTTTGCCCTCTGATTCTCCAGAATTGCAACCTGCTGAAAGATTGTGGACTTTGATTGATGAACCAATTGCAAATCAATCGTTTGAAACTCTAAATGATTTAGAGGAAGTTTTATTTGTATCGGCTCAATAAATAGGGGGAGTTGAGAAAAAGAAGGTAAGCAAGGGACACACAAAGAAATAGAATATGACACATGACGCAAAAATTGGATTCGAGTAAAAAGTCGGGAGAAGAAATACTGCAAACCATCGAGCCAAAAGGGATTGCAGACGAATCGTGGAAACCAGAATAATTGCCTACCCCGAAGTATTGAGGAGATACTTTTATTTCATAGCTGTCAATCTTTACTTCAACAGCCAAATTTGATTCAAGGGTTAACCAGTTTTCACTGGTGGATTAAAATCGGGGTTTAATCGTAAGTGATTTCCGAACATGATAAGTACTTAAGCAAAATTAATTATATATTTATTTTACCTGTAATGACCTTGGGACAAGGATTTCAGGCAAGGCCGATATACAATTAATTTTGCACAGGTACTTATGATGCTCAATCCCCAATCCTTACGGCAAATTTTCTCGCAGCAATGCTCGAAAGCCTGCTTGTTGAAAATGCTCATCAGCAGTCAGTGCTTCAATGATTCCGCTATATTCCATCACAATAAAAGATACGCAATCGACAAATCCCCATTCTTTCTCTGTTCGCTCGCGATATAGCTGGAAAGCACGTTCGTAGAGTTCCTGGGAGAGGGGGACAATTTCTACTTTGGAGTCTGCTACTAGAGAATTTAATAATATAATTGCTGCTTGACGATAAGGTTGTTGGGATAAGGCATTGCCAATTTCCAACATCACAGCTTGTGTTGTCACCAAACGAGTTTCTGCTGCTTGTAACATTTTAGCCAGATGTAAGGCACGGTCATGTAAGCGATCGCTCGGTGCAGATAAGGCAATGGCAAATGATGTATCAAGAAAGACTTCAGAATGCATGAAAAGTTTACTTAATAATTTACTTACTGTATAAATATTTATCTATATTGGCAGACCAGTCAGGTGGCCCTTCAAGGTTTAGCGATCGCGCCGTTTGCAGAAATGATACCGTTTCATGTTCACTTGGCGGTAAAATTTCAACACTGATTCGCACGCGGGTATTGATTGGCAGTGCGATCGGTTCAGCCGGATAGAACACTTTGCCATTAAACACAGCTGTGATTTTTTCTACCATTTTCCTCAAAAATTGCTTTTAGTCTATCCTAAGCTGGTTGTGGTGATACGGGTAGGGTAGACGACGCTTTAATTAGTGAAGATACGTATACTTGTCTTACAAATTATCTCGATTTTTCACAATGAACTACACCCCACTGTCCACTTGTCAACCAAGAATAGTCAGATTTTGCTACTTTCTCAATAACTTCTAATTTTAGACCAACTGCTACTTCTGACTTCATTGAAGACTACTGTTTTAAAGCTTATGATCAATGATTTTTAATCTAATCTTTACCGCTCTGATGGAGGTGCAAACTGTGCAAGTACCTCTGCTCCTGTCAGATTCTTGGTTTCATTGGCAAAACAGTAATATTTGGGCTTTTCATCAATGAATATCTGATGATCGAAAACAAGACCTTCACAGCTATCGAATAGTCCAACAGGTATAAAATACTGGTTACTTTGTTTCAATTTGTAAAATAGATGGCTACCACACTTCTTGCAGAATCCACGCTCTGCCCATTCTGAAGATTGATAAACTCCGATATTTTCTTCACCAGAGAAGCTAACATCACTTTCACACTCAACTACTAACAAAGGGCCTCCACCCCAGTTGCAACACATACTACAATGACACGCTCCTACGTGATTACTCATACGGGTTGTAGAAACGTTTACTACTCCACACAGGCAGCTACCTTTTGCAATGCTTACATTAGACATATTTTTTTCTCCGATCCGAAAAATAAAATGTATTTTAATTGCTTACATTGACGCAAAACTCCAATTTTAAAATATGGAGTTTTGCGTATATGGCGTAGAGTGTGATGATTTTAGCTTTTGTTTTATAATACAGCACTAGCTTATAAGCTCGACTTTATTCCTCAGAAATGCAACCAAACGAGGCAGTATTTTTTAATTCGCCGAGGATGGACGGGCGAGGTTTGTTGCTCATACTGGCTTTCGCTACAAATAAGCTGATAGTGTAAAAATGTTATGTGTATAGTTTATTTACAAAGTCATTTATGCCGAAAGCAATTTGGAATGGAACTGTTTTAGCTGAGAGTGATAATACTGTAGTTGTGGAAGGCAACCATTATTTTCCTGTTGACACCATTAACAAGCAGTACTTCACAGAAAGTAATACCCACACCACTTGTCCTTGGAAAGGTGTCGCTAGTTACTACAGTATCGACGTTGATGGACAAATCAATAAAGATGCTGCTTGGTATTATCCCAGCGCTAAGGAAAAAGCTAAGAATATTGAGGGCTATGTTGCCTTCTGGAAGGGTGTAAAAGTTGAGGCTTAATAAAGATTCCTGGAAGTATTTTAGTTTCAGGTAATTGATATTATGTCCGACTAATTGCCCATAAAATAATCAGCCCGCTTGTGCGGGCTGACTATTTAAACTATTTGCGAATTTTTTTAATACGTAATTGCTCACATTTTTATTACCTGGATCGATTTTCACTAAGCTTTCTGCTGTCTGCCAAAGGGTTTTGTCATCCACAATAGGGGATTGTAGCAGTAGCAACAGCCGTCAGTGTTACAGTCACCATAAATTCACTACAAATTGAGTTGATGTAGAGATTATTTCAATTGACACAAATAGTATCACGAAAAAGCTAGGCGATTATTAGTGATATCAATAAATACAGTTCAGATAAAACCAAAACAATTGTAGAGACGGCGATTTATCGCGTCTCAAAAACCAAAATTTTTGCCAGTAGCCTTTAACCCGCACAGGCGGGTTTTGTCTGTATAGCCGCGATTTCTAGTCGCCAGAATACTAATACCAATTCAATTAATGATTGCAACACATCCTTGGGTAAAGACGCGATTCATCGCGTCTCTACAAATGGTATTTTTGTAGCATTCTTGTTTCAAATTATGAATTATCAATTAGAAGCTACCTTTTCTGCTACAGGATGAATTATTTCCTCCAGGGTTTGCAATAGCTCTTGCTCGTTATAAGGTTTAGAAAAGTAAGCCCTCGCCCCCAATTGCATAGCCAACTGCCGATGCTTATTGCTGCTACGAGAAGTCAGCATGGCAACTGGAATATTTTTGGTATCAACGTCTGAATTTACCTTACCTAAAAATCCATAGCCATCAAGGCGAGGCATTTCAATATCGCAAATTACTGCCTCAACTCTCAATCCACTATGGAGTTTTTCTAAAGCATCTTGACCATCTTTAGCTTGCTCTACTTGATACCCTCCTTTTTCAAGGGTCAGGGCTAAAAAGCGGCGAACATTAATCGAGTCATCTACGATTAAAATTGTGCCTTTCTGCTTAATAGATGCTGCTGATATTTTCTCTTCGTCAAATATCAGAAACGGTGTTTTTAACCTTGCCGATGGTAATTGAGTGCCTCTGGGAGTCTTCCGATTTGTAGCAATCCAATACAGCAACTCATTAACGTTAACTAGTGGCACGACTCGACCATCACCGAGAATTGTGCAGTTGCTAAAACCTTCAGGTAAAGGGATATTTCCCTCGACTTGGCGAATAGCAACTTCTTGTTCACCCCAGCAACGATCTATTTGAATTGCTACTGGCTGATTATTACCTTTGACTACTAACACGCTGTTAGTACTAATGGCTGCTGGAATTTCCAACTCTGCACTATCGTAACGTAGGCAATTAAACTCTAAATAACGAGTTAAGCGAATCAGTGGCAGCATAGTTCCTTGCCAATTTAAAACTTCGCTACCAGCCATTTCAAAAACTCGCTCGTCTTGGAGTAAAGATATTTCTGAAATGACATCTGTGGGAAATGCTAATAGAATCTTGTTGATTTCTACCAGCAGAACTCGCGCAACAGAAAGTGTAAATGGTAATGAGAGGGTGAAGGTAGTACCAACTCCTGGTTCCGTATCAACTTTGACATCTCCTCGAATTAGTTTGAGGTTGTTGCGAACTACATCCATACCGACACCGCGACCAGATAATGCTGTCACTTGCTCGGAGGTGGTAAAACCTGGTTCAAAAATTAGTGATAACAGTTCTTCATCACTAGCATTAGCAAGTAGAGAAGTATCCAATCCCATAGCTAGGGCGCGGGTGCGAATTTTCTCCAGAGAAATGCCCCAACCATCATCACGGATAGTAATGAGAGTGCGATTACCGCGGTGAGTGGCTGTAATTTCAATCAATCCTTGTTCTGGTTTACCCAAAAGGCGACGCGTGGCTGAGTCTTCGATACCATGATCAAAAGCGTTCCTTAATAGGTGCATTAAAGGTTCGTTTAAAGCTTCTAAAATGCTGCGTTCAATTAAAGTGTTGCCACCTTCAATTTTTAACTGGACATTTTTTCCATATTCTACATTTAAATCGCGCAAGGCTCTGGGAAAACGTTCAATTAAATCAGACAGAGGCCGCATTCGGATGTGATTTAGCTTTGTTTGTAACTGTTTGGATGTTTTATTTATTTTACGAGCAATTTGGTCTGTATCATCTACACTGAGTTGCACATCTGTTGTGACTTCTTGTACCTGAACAATGGTTTCCATAACTTCCTGCGATCGCAGGTTGAAATCGTTATAGCGATCCATCTCTAAGGCATCAAATTCACTGTCTGTACCTTGTGTTTGCTGGCTATTTTCATCTCGCATTCTCACCCCAGCAGCTTGAGTGGAAATTTTGTCGGAGACTATACGTAATTCCTGGTTTTCTCGGTCGAGAACTTGGACTCGCTGGTTCAGGTTACGAACGAGTTTGCGTAATCTTTCTAGTTGTGAGTTTAACCCATTTCGCTGAACAATCAGTTCGCCAAATAAATCATTAATTTGCTCTAGTTGTTTGCTAGGAACTCGGACGCTATTTTCATGACTTTCTCGTTCTTTAGTTGGCTCTCCTTTGCTTTCTCCAAATCTGGCATCTGGAGGATTATCTTCTTTAGCAAATATTGTATTGTGTTCAGTGACATTGACAGAATTTACGTCGTCGGCAAATTCTGCATCCACAAATGTAAAATTAGCTGCGATACCTGCGGTGGGCTGCGCCAACGCTTCATCTTTAACCCAAGTTTCTGGAGTTATCTCTGCTTGCCAAACAGCTGTTGACGCTACTTCTGTGTCGAGGACATCTGTGGGAAGAAGTTGTGGTATCACTTCTGCTGGTAATAGTGCTGGGAATTGCGTAGAACCACCCAAGTGAATTTCTGTAGGTAAGTTATCTAGTTGATTCGTCAGCACCAAAGCTTGCGATCGCCGCCATGCTTGCAATGCTAACTGGGCAATTTCGGAAATGCGTTCCCCGTCACTACTCACAGTTTCCAAGTGCTGCGTTACTGACTCACAAAGCTTGCTAAAAGCTGGCAACTGGAGCATTTCACCCAAACCACCCAATTCAGCTGCCATGATCACAATTTCTTCATGCAATCCAGGCTGTTCACTATTTGCCAACACAGATTCTAGACGCTGCAAACACTCTTCTACTTCTGTGGAAAATAGCAAAGGGATAACGTCTTGCCCATCCTCTGGGGATAGCATAGTTGAGGCATCTTCTGGGGTGGGGTCGCCCAAGCGATCGTGCAACTCATCGAAGATGGGATAACAAAAAGTTGCTAACCACTGATCTTCGACAACATTCCCTTGTGCAAGTAATTCGACAATTTGACGCAGCCAGTCAACTCCAGATAGCAATAAACTTTGCAACTGAGTATCAATTTCTAAAGAATTTTTTTTAGTTTTTAAAACTTTAAAGGAATCTTCCAGACGGTGAGATAAATCACTTAGCGATTTAAATCCCATCATCCCTGCGCCACCTTTAATAGAATGAGTGGCGCGGAGTGCAGCATTGATTTTATCTAAATCGATACGGTTACTAGTATCGATTTCCAACAATACCCCTTCTAAGGTATTTAAGTAATCTGTTGCTTCTTCCAGAAACTGCATCTGGATTTCTAATTCTTTGTCTTGTAGCATAGTTTTTGTCCTTAGTCATTGGTCATTGGTGAGCCAGTGCGGTCTTGGGGGTTTCCCCCATGAGCAACTGGCGAACCCGAAGGGTCATTGGTCATGAGTCATTAGTCATTGGTCATGGGTCATTAGTAAAAGGACAAAGGACAAATGACAATGGACAAATAACAAAAGTCATTCGTCATTCATCACTAGCAAATCGCAAAGGACAAAGGACGAATGACAAATGACAAACTTAACTAACTTTGAAAGCCTCGACAGTCTCTTGCAACTGCTGGGAAATTTCTACAGTTTGTTGCAGAGATTCAGAAACTTGGCGAGAAGAATCGCTGGTGCGTTGTGATATGGCAGCGATATCTTTCATCAATTGGCTAACACTTTGGGATGTTTCAACCTGAGATGCAGTTGCAGTGGAAATTGACTGTACTAAGGAGTCAATTTGACACGATACATCCAAAATTTCACTCAGACTTTGTTTAGCCTCCTCCACGATTCGAGTCCCTTCTACCACTTGGGTAGTGCCTATTTCCATTGCTTGCACTACTTCACTGGTTTCTCGTTGGATATTTTCAACAATTTGTTCAATTTCTTGGGTTGCTGCGGCACTCCTGACTGCTAGTTCGCCGACTTCTTCAGCAACTACAGCAAAACCTTGACCTTCTTCACCTGCACGTGCTGCTTCAATCCCGGCATTAATAGCAAGCAAGTTGGTTTGAATAGCGATTTGGTTAATCAAGGAAACCACGCGAGAAATTTGTTGCGAAGACTCTCCCAAACGTTTCACTTTCTTAGCAGTTTCACCCACAGTTTCCCGCAAAGAGAGGATGTTTTGCACTGTTAAATCCATCGCGTGCCCACTCTTAGTAGCGGTGTGAGCAGCATGGTTAGCAATGAAAGCAGCTTTTTCGGCACTTTCGGCTACGGCTTTCATGGATTGGGTCATTTGGTCAACGGCATCAAGGGTATGGTTGATTTCGGCAGCTTGGGTTAGCGCTTCCTCTGCCAAGTGGCGGATGGCTCCGTCATTAGAGCCAATGGCACTATTCACATGGATGGCAGCTTGTTTAACTTGGGTAACAATATCCCGGAGGCTTTCTACAATAG
>JBGTMK010000763.1:0-10252 GCA_041743605.1 Nostoc sp. | reverse complement strand
TTTTGTTGTAAAAATATAGTTTCTGATGACATAAAACCTCGGCTTACCTTGTTATATGGGTTTTCTGTAATAGAATACTACGCTTCTGTACTATGAGTATGTAACTTCACCAAACCTTCATAGTGACTTTCAGTATTACTTAAACGAGAGTAGGCAACTGAAAAGCTTGTAAATCAGAGCCTTTTAGAGAATGAACCAGCCATAATTTGTAAGAGGGAACTATTGGGCAAAGGAGTAGTTTTACTGGAGAGCTATTGCCTTAAGTAAAAAAGATTGATTGAGAGTTAATCTGACTGGCAGTTACACCTGAAACTAATATTGTTTCTTGATTCAACAAAGAGTTTAATTTGATAACAGCACCATCTTTTGTATCTGTTATATTACCTAGTTTTAACCAGGTATTAGTATTTATATAACCCCAGTCATCTAACACAATCTTATCGATACCAACCTGGAAATCTTGGATAACATCAAAGTCATTTCTAAACAAGGTATCGCTACGCTTGAAAAGAAATGTATCCTTACCATCGCCACCAACTAAAACATCATTACCACTACCACCATAGAGTGTATCATTGCCCAAACCGCCATAGAGTGTATCATTGTCATCGCCACCGTCTAGCCAATCATTACCTTGCCCAGCGTCGAGAATATCATTACCTTTATTTCCGTATAGTTTATCATCCCCCAAGCTGGCATAAATTTTGTCTGCACCGTTGGTTCCTATGAGATTATCATTCCAAATCGTGCCATAGATAAAATCTTTACCCAGGTTGCCGATTAAAGTATCTCCTGCCAATTCAACTGCACTAATATTAATTTCAACTACAGTTATATTGGTATTGCGAATAAAATTCCGCTGATAAGTTCCAACAGCACTACCATTGAGGAAGTCACTACCATTGTTCCCATCAATATCAGAACTTTTATTACGACTGTTAATCGCAACATTACGACTACTACCAAGGGTCAGATCGCCGATTTTTTTTGAGGAGATTAAGTCACCTTGGAGTCCAAAATAATCTAAAACTACGGGCTTATTAATGTTTGTGGTGTCTAATACCAAAAAAGCAGTTTTAGAATGAGCTTTGTTATATTCAACTTTGGGATTTTCAATTTCTTTAGCTGTCAATGCTAAATCTGCTGAAAACTCAAAAGAGAAGCCTTGATTAGCACCAACTGCAAAACTAGCAAGTACCTTTGTTTGGCTGTCAGCGCTACCTGTAAACTGACCATCTAATCCAATGACACTAGCATCAGTGAAAAGTGATGAAAAAGTTGGATCATTGTTAAAAAATATTGCTTGAGCTTCAGCAATAGCAACACCCACGCCACCTTTAACTAATGTCTCCGTCTGGGCATTAGTCAAAGTTCCCGAAGGACTTTGACTATAGTTGAAATAAATAGTATTCCCTTGAGCGGTTACAAAATTAGGATTAGGATTAGGTTTGGAATTAAAATTTGTCTCGGTATTGGATGAGAGATTAAAACCGAGATTCAGGTTGGTGTTGAGATTGAGAATATTTAATTCTGAAAGTGCAGCTTTTGACGACATAAAAACCTTGATTTATTTTCTTGCTTAACATTTTGATGAGTAATTATTTTGCAATTAACGATGGGAATTTATCTATTTTCTCTGTCATTGCTAACAATTGTCAGCTTTTATCTAAGACTTGTTTTGCTTTTAACAGTAGTTTTAAATAGGTTAGTTGACTATTCCAAGCTGAACGTGGAAGCAGGGGAATTTTCTCTAATTCTTCAGAGAGTGATGAATTATGGTCAGTTTTTTTCTCTGAAATTGCGATAATTTCTGAATTTTCTGCCATGATTTATTATCTCGTTAGGGAGTAAGAGAGTTCGGGTTCTTGCTGCCAACTTTCTGACCACTGAATGCTGTCAGCAGTAAAATGTAATGGGTCGTTTGCTGGTAAAAGAGTGTCTGTAGACTCAACAATTAGCTCAAATTCACCATTATCAAATGGCAAACCTTGAGCCTTGACTTTGGGAACTACACGCTCTCTCATACCTTGTTCTGCATGAGCAAGGGCGCGATGATGACAGTAAGGATTATTACCTCTCTTGTCAAAGAAAACATGGGCAGTCCAACTGCAACCCCCACGACAAAGTTCAGCATATTCGCAAGTTTTACAGAAACCCCACAAGTGTTTTGTGCCTTCAGGTGTTCCTGCTCCCAGATTTAAACGCAATTCTGCTGTATTCTCAATGATGTCATGGAGCGATCGCTCTCGAATATTACCACCGGTGTAAGCAGTAGTTGGCAGCGAGGGACAACCTTTAATCGCTCCGTCAGCTTCAATTCCCAAGGTGGAGAGTCCCGCACCGCAACCTTGCCAAAATGAGAATTCATCCTCCTTTCCCCGTCCCCGCAACAATCGTTCATAAGGGCCGTAGTAACCAATATTATTTCCCGCTTGAAGTTGCACACCTTCTTGATAAGCACGACGCGCCACACGAGCAAGCATGGGATAAATATCTAACAGTTCATGGGGTTGGAGGAGAATATCTGCGTTGTCAGCTGCATTCCCCATTGGCACAGTCAGCTGAATTTGCCAAGCACGGGCACCTGCATCACGAATGCACTCATAGATGCGGGGAAACTCTGGCGCTGACAGGCGATTAATTTGGGTATTGCAGCCGAAGGAAATACCCGCTTCTCGCAGATGACTCATGGTTTTAAATGCATATTTCCAAGAGCCTTTTTTTCCCCGCAGACGGTCATGAGTTGCTTCTAAGCCATCAATGGAAACAGAGACAGTCCGAATCCCTGCTTCCATCATTTTTTGTGCAGTTTCTAAGGAAATGCCATAGCCGCCGGTAGTCATACCACATAGCATCCCTGCGTCGTTGATAGCTTTAGCAATTTCCAGCCAATCTGGACGCAGAAATGCCTCACCACCGATGAGAGTAACTTCTTTAATTCCCACTTCTGCCATCTGCTTGACAAGATCCAAAGCTTCCTCTGTGGAAAGTTCTTTAGTGCGCTCATGTCCGGCGCGGGAACCGCAGTGACTACAAGCTAGATTGCACTTTAAGGTAATTTCCCAAACTGCGTAGCTTTTACGATGATATGTCATAAATTAACTCTCAATCTCGGTTTTAGAAGTTGACTTGAACCGGATGCTAACTTTTCACACGAAGTCTTTAAACCACAAAACAGCAGAGCTTTTTTCCATCAACTTTTATCGGTTTATAGAAAAATCAGGTTGTAAGGCAAATCAATCGCAACTACAAAATCACTTGCAAGAGCAGTGTTTTTAGGAAACTTAGACTTAGTTTTCCTAATCACGATATCACCATCACCTTCGACTGTTACTTTAGCTGTAGTATTATCTCCAACTGCACTAGAGAATCCTATACCACTGGCCGTAGAAACATCATTTGAAACATCTGTTACAGTACTCTTTGCGCTAGCAAAAATGTAGCTATTTAAACCTGAAGCCGATGCCTCAGATATCACGCGCACTCCAGCAGAACCTAAAATCAACTCGTCTTCTGAAACACACTGTAAATAAGATAAATCAGTAATCTGCATACTTGAATCAGGAACCTTGTTCGACATTACTTCCAACTTAACACCCTGCAATTTAATTCTTTGATCAAGCTATTGTAATTCTTGTGGAATAACTACTCCGTACAGAGGCTGTACAGGCTGATAAATTGGAGAAATGACTATGCCATACAAGGGTTGTGGGTCAATTGGTCTTGGTTTTGGCCATGGTTTTGGATGCTTATCGGGAGGCCAGTAAATTACACCATATAGTGGCTGGACAATTAAATCATTGTTCCTTGTTAAACCACCAAAAGCTCCAACTAACTCTTCTTCGCTGAGATCCTGAAATTCGCCTTGTTCTTTCAATTCTAATATCTTTATAGCGGCTGTTTCAAATTCTGCTTGAGAAAAATTATAGCCACCATTTTCTAAAGCTTTTTTCACTTCTTCAACTTTCTCACTCATGAGTTGGTTGCGAAAAGTTTCATCTTTGACTATTCTGATGAGAAACTCTTTAACTTTCTCGAAAATTGCTAAGGACATACTTTTTACTGTCTCCTTTGATATCAGTTTTGTGGTGCAAAAGTGAACCAGTATTTACAGAAGTACCTTAAGTCTGCAAATATCTAGAAGGATCAGCTGCTTGACGTAACTGCTCAGATGAAGAATAGTTATCTGTGATGATTTGCGGACATCGCATACAAGCTGCCTTGCCTTCTTGTTGCCACCAACGACAATCTCGGCGGATAGAACAAGCTGGTAGTTGCTCTACTACTATGGGCAATTTCTCAACAATTCCCATTGCTAGACGACAGTCTTTGCCATCAAAGTGTTGACAACTTGATTCCGCGCAGGATGCGGCTGTGCGAAAAATTTCGGCAGGTGTAACTGGGCTAGCCTTTGCAATCACTTCATCTGTGATGGGCAGAGGTTGTTTGAGATAAGCTACATGAGGTGCTGCTACCGTTCCACCAACTACGCCGAAGACAACACCATCCACAGATTCGGGTCTAGCACTGGGGCAAAGGGTAGTCTGAGCAGGGATTATGTCTTTCATTAATAGACCCTCCACCGAAAAAAATCTTTAATACTTGAAGACTAGGAGGTAAATTTACCGTCATTTGGTAGTGCAATTAGCCCAACTATCAGCGGTGGACAAATTGGTTTAACTGGCTTAATCGGCTGAATTGGTTTGAAACCTGCGATAATAATTTCCGGTTTAATACTGACTGCAATTTTTGTTGTTTCCGCAGTCAGACCACCTGCAACTTTTGCCGCTTCATCATCAGACAAAGTTTCTACTAACTCTCTGCGTGTTATGGCATTGAGAATGGCATCATCAATCAGGTCATTGATTTCCATCTGGTGATTGTATTTTTTGTTTACTGACATATTTCAGTTCCTCTAAGGTAAAATGTTCCGAAAATTATGATCTCGACTTGAGCCAAAGTCGAGAAAAAGGATGCGTGATATGATGTCCGTCAAATCTCTCATAATAAACAGTTTTTAGTGGGGACTTAAGTCCCCAAATCCAGGACTAAAGTCCTTACTACGAACATTTTTTATTCAGTTTGATTAACAGGACATGATATGAAAAGTATTCTTTATAACTTTTCAAACAACTCCTTAACTTTTAAACAAACGTTATGGCAGACGCGACCTCTGCGGTTGTTACTCCGACCACAACCCCTACAATGTCTAGATCCAAACCAAAGGGAGTGAGATCAGCAGCAATTATGGCATCAGTTATCCCAGTCCCGAAAACATCTGCTTCGAGAAGCTGATATTCAATCCCGTCTTGCAACTGGATGCGATCAATGGTTGGATCGAAGTCCCGTTGCAACACGCCGTTATTATCAAAGCCAATCACAGCGGCATCAAAGAGGGTCAAACCCTGACCGACGGCAGAACCACCTAGGTAGTAGAATTGTCCATTACCCCCAAGTACAAACAGGTCTGCCCCAGCCCCCCCTGTTAAGAGATCGGTTTCCCCAAAGCCTGGGGCAATTCCTCCGAAAATGTCTTGGCTACCCTGACCCACACCTACGAGGATATCATTGCCGGCACCACCGAGGAGAACATCATCACCGCCGCCCCCTTCGAGGATGTCATTGCCGCTGTTGCCATCTAGAGTATCTTGTCCAAGACCGCCGAACAGCGAGTCATTTCCGCTACCACCATCAAGCTTGTCATCGCCATCGCCCCCTTCTAGCCAATCATTGCCACTATCGCCATTAAGGGTGTCATTGCCATCACCTCCGTAGAGGAAATCATTCTGACTTAAACCAAATATTATGTCATCCCCATCACCCCCAAAAAGTGTATCTTCGCCTCCCCCAGTGAAGCTACTACCAGTGGCTCCTTGGATGAAGTCATTGCCACTCCCGCCTTCAATCCAATTATTGCCACTGATGCCGAGGAGGCGATCATTACCGGCTCCGCCTAATAAGGTGTCGTTACCCTGGCCGCCTTGAAGAATGTCATCCCCATCACCGCCATCTAAGAAATCGTCACCTGAGCCACCATCAAGGAAGTCATTACCAAGGCCACCTAGAAGCGTGTCATTGTCATTACCGCCAAAGAGGCGATCATCCCCATCTCCACCATCTAAAAAATCGTCACCCTGGTCGCCTTGAAGTAAATCATCTCCTCCTAAGCCCAACAAAGTATCGTTACCAAAACTTCCATAAAGTTGATCAGCTAGAGCAGTCCCTTCAAGAAAGTCATTACCGCTAGTTCCTCGTTTAAAAACCATAAATTTTACCTCTTTAATTTTAAAGTTTAAGTTTAGATTGGTTGTGGTTTCTATCAGTTGCTATGACTCGTTTAACCACAAATTTTCAGTGAGTCAAAGTTTGTAACTTCTTGATGATTGATTTGGTAAATCTGTTCTAAATTCATGTTGGCTTCTTGATGTTGGGAATTGAACTCCAAAGTTTTTTGATAGCAAGCAATCGCTTCTTCCATCTGTCCTTGTTGTTGCAGTACCACCCCCAAGTTATAATGGGCTTCGACTAAATCGGGCTGTAATGCGATCGCAGTTCGATAGTAAACAACAGCAGTTTGCCAATCCGCTGCTTTTTTGCGAGCCATACCGAGGTGATAATTCAATTCAGCATAGTAGGCTTGTTTTTCTGTCGAAAGCTTTCCTTGGGCAAAAAGCGCATTCCCTAAATTGACTTCCGCTTCCACGCAGTTAGGCTGAAATTCCAGAGCTTTTTTATAGGATGCGATCGCTTCTTCCCAGTTACCTTGTTGTTCCAAGGTGTAGCCCAAATTGTTATAAATTGTCCCTGCATCTGGTCGCAAAGCAATAGCTTTTTTATAAGCTGCTTCCGCTTCTGGTAACTGTCCTTGGGAGGAATATAAATTACCTAAACTAAACCAAATTTTCACAGAGTTAGGCTGAATTTGCGAAGCTGCACTCAAATGCTTTTGAGCTTCCTGTAACGCACCTTTTTGCTGTGCTAGAATTCCTAAACTGTATAATGCTTCTGAATAGTCTGGTTGTTTTTTTATCACCAGATTATATAGCTGTTCCGCTACGTCTAGGCGATTATCTCGATGATTTTTAACTGCAAGTTGAAAGACTTCTGCAACATCTTGGGCATCAAATTGCCTTGGTTTATTAACCAGATGTAAAAGAAAATCTTCTAACGCTCTGACTGGTTTTAAATCGCCATATAATTTATGTTTATTTTCTGCCACTTTCTGGGAAATATATTGCCGATATTCAGCATCTTTCCCCAGGCGGATGGCGATTTGTACATAATCTGCTTTATTTGATGCGATCGTCTCTTCTATACCCATCATTTTCAAAATTGCCAAGGAATGCCGTCCCCGCATCAATTCTCCTGGTAAAGTGATAACCGGAATATTATGGGCAATAGATTCCAGGGTAGAGTTACATCCAGACCAACCAATACTATCCAAGAAGACATCTGCTAAGGCTGTAGTCCCAGCGAATTTACTGTCATTCATGGAAGGCAAAAACAAACAGTGCTTTTGATAATCCAACCCGAATGCTGCAAAAGCATTATTCAAGCGCTGGCGAAATACTCCTGTAATATATTCACTTTCGTGTTTAATAAATACAAATTTAGCATTACCTAACTCTTTCGCAATGGAAGGAAAAACATCATCATGATTGGGTAAATATTTATATAATGATTGGCAACACCAAAAGAGAATTTCATCCTCTGTTAAACCTATATCTGGCTTCTTAATTCCTTCGGGTTGAATTGCTAAAGGTGTGTAATGAATCGATAGATTGGGTAATCTAACTAATTTTTCTGTATAATGTTCTTGAGCATTTTCTGGTTCCATTAATTCACTGCTCAAGTAATAGTCAATTGTCGGTAATCCACTAGTCTCAGGGTGTCCCCAAGATGTCATTTGAATTGGTGCTAATCTGAGACAACCCAACTTGATTGTCATTGAGTCCATCCCAAATTCTGGGAAAATTAAGATATGTAATTTATCTTCTGTGATTACCTCACGCCATTGATCAATTGAGCGAACACCTTGAACAAATTTATCAAAAGCCTTGGTAGCACTGATTGTTGAATAATCTTTTTTGACCCCAGTGTGATAGCCAAATAATTCAAATTCACTTCGATCCAGATTTTCTACCCAACCTTTAATAGGGATTTTCCAATTAGAATGATTATAGAAAAACCCAGAGACAATACCAACACGAACCTTTTGATTTCTATTTAAATTTGGGAGAACCAGCGGTTGACTCTCTTGAGGATAGCGACTCGACATAATCTGCCAAATCATTTTTCCATAAATCCGTTGTAACTCTCGGTCATTTAAGCCTTGATATGTTAAATAAAAGGGCTGCAATGCTCCTACAGCATCAGCTGCTTTTGCTCGTTCTTCCTGACTAGTTAATTCATAACCTTGAGCTAAATTTTGCAAATACTGTTGATACTGATTTCGTCTGAACTCAATTTCATCAACACTAGAATAGATAATTGGCAGTTGGCTGATACAAGCACCCAATTTAGCTGGAGCATAGTTTGGCGTAACTTTGACAGCTTCTTCAAATGCTTGTACTGCTGCTTCTATTTGGTTATCGTCTCTAAGTACTGTTCCTAAGTTGTAATGGATATAATCAATGTCAGGTCGAATTTGGAGCGCTTGTTGATAGGATTTTATGGCAGCATCAAATCTATTTAATGACTTTAGAGTACTTCCCAAGTTATTATGACTAATTACCAAATCAGGTTGAATAGTTAAAGCTTTTTTGTAAGCTTCTATTGCTTCTTCAAACTGACCCTGTTGCTGGAAAAAATACCCTAAGTTATGATAGGCGTAACTATAGTCTGGTTTAATTTTTAATGCTTCTTGATAAGACTTGAGGGCATCATTTAATCGCCCTTGTTTTTGGAGTACCTCTCCTAAATTATTATGAGCTTGTACTAAATCTGGCTGCAATGCAATGGCTTGGCGATAATATAACTCTGCACTCTTGAAATCGCCTACCTGTTGTCTACCTAAAGCAAACTGCTGATTTAAGTCTGCGTACTGGACTTTTTCTTCTGGTGACAGTTTTCCTTGAGCATGAAGAGTGTTAGCAAGATTGACTCGCACTTCCATACAGTCCGGCAGAATTTCTAATGCTTTTTTATAACAGGTAACTGCTTCTTCTAGTTTATCTTGTTGTTGCAGAGTAAACCCTAAGCTGTTGTGTATTGCTACTGCTTCTGGCTGTAATTGCAAGGCTGTTTGAAAAAATTGTTCTGCATTTTGATATTGTCCCCGTTGCTGCGCTAGCATACCTAATCCATATATTGCCTCTAGCTGCTGGGGATTTACGTCTATAATTTGACGATAAACCTCTTCGGCTTGGGTAAAGCGCTTGGCTCGGTGATGTTGAACAGCAAGTTGGAGAGCCTCAGAAATTGTGTTCACGTCGCTTCGCTCCAAATTCAAAATTCACGCGTTACAATCTCCATAAATAAATTAAGGAGCTTGTATCCTTGTCTTTTTTGTGACAACTTAATATAGAGAGTCTTATGTGATATGTCTTTTTTTTCTATAGTCTGCGACGAACTCAGGTTTTGAAACTTATAACTGAATTCGGTTAAAATCGACTGAAATGCTGATTTTAAGTTTTTTAAAACGAATTCCCTTTGTCTATCTTTCAGGGGTCTACGAGAAGGCTATGGCTATGGGAAAATGTTTCGCCTAACGACTATTAACCCAGAATTTTAATTCAGGGCTGGCAAGCACAACAGAGTTTTAGCCTCGGTTGAGAACTAAATATTGTAAAGATTGATTGCAGAAAGAGTTATTTGAGATTGAAGGATTGTAATTTAGGTAAAAGCCGAAGACTCAAATGAGCAGAGAGCCTTCGGCGATTTATGAATCTAGTAGGCTTTCGAGCCGACTCTACTTGCAGGATTTAATAGTCTTTGTAAGTAGAGTTTAATTATTATCTGGTAGCGGATACTGCGAATGAGTTAGCCGCAGAAGAATTACCATCAGTATTGGTGAAACTAAATACTTCAGCAATAGTGTTGTTACCGAATGCAGTAGCTTGGCCTTCAGCAGTAGCTATGTTACCACTGATAACAACGTTAGCAGTTACATTCTTCCTGATGTTGACGGTTTCGTTGATGTTAGCTACGATGTTGACGTTCTTTGTAGCTGTAAAAGTGAAACCACCAAGAACTTCTTCAGAGGTATTTTCTAAGTAGTTTAGATCAGAAATAATCATTTGAGTTTCTCAGA
>JBGTMK010000762.1:0-4247 GCA_041743605.1 Nostoc sp. | reverse complement strand
CTTAGTTTTTACGGACACCCCAAAACTAGTTTGATTTTTATTCGTTAGATATTCTGAGGTTTTTAAGTGATGTAGCAGCTAACTTTGACATACTTTAAATTTATAAAAGTTTGATAAAGTATGTCGAAACTTCTGGTTAGTCAATATCACACAGAAGTAGAAAGAATTATTCAATTTGGCGGTTCACGTAAAGAAACATCGATTCGGGTTGCATTTCAAAACTTAGTCAATGAATATTGCAAACCTAGAGAATTTAGACTTATTCCCGAACTAGATTATAAAACACCTAGCGGCAAACTTGTTTATCCAGATGGCACTGTTAAAGATGCTTTGCGTTTAGATTGGGGCTACTGGGAAAGCAAGGATGAATATGATAATCTCGATTATGAAATATCGAAAAAATTGCAGAAAGGTTATCCTGATTGCAACATTCTGTTTGAAGACTCGCAAACAGCAGTTTTAATTCAGAGTGGACAAGAAACCATGCGCGTCCCGATGAAAGATGCTGACGCGCTAGATGGGATAATCACATATTTTATAAATTATGTTCGCCCTGAAGTTAAAGATTTTCGTGAGGCGATTGAAACTTTTAAAGAAGACTTACCGACTGTTTTAAATGCTTTGCGTGACTTAATTGATAGTCAAATTGAAACAAACGCAGCTTTTAAAATAGCAAGGGCTAAATTTTGGGGTATTTGCAAAGAATCAATTAATCCTGAAGTTACTTTGCTGGATGTTAGAGAAATGATGATTCAGCATATTTTAACTGAAGATATCTTTATCAGCATCTTCAATGAATCTCAGTTTCATCGAGAAAATAATATTGCTCGTGAATTAAAAAATATAATTGATACCTTTTTTACAGGTAGCACTAAAAAGAATACTCTTGGTACTATTGAGCGTTACTATGGTGTAATTAGAAGAACTGCGGCGAATATTTACAATCATCATGAAAAGCAGAAGTTTTTAAAAGTGCTTTATGAGAACTTCTACAAAGCATATAATCCGAAAGCGGCTGACAGGCTAGGAATTGTCTATACGCCGAATGAAATTGTGCGCTTCATGATTGAAAGTGTAGATTATTTAGTTCATAAAAACTTTGGTAAGCTGCTTGCTGATAAAGATGTCGAAATTTTAGATCCGGCTACAGGAACAGGCACTTTTATTACTGAGTTGATTGATTATTTGCCTAAAAACACTCTGGAATATAAATATAAGAATGAAATTCATTGTAATGAAGTAGCAATTTTACCTTATTATATTGCTAACTTGAATATTGAATACACCTATAAGCAAAAAATGGGTGAATATCAAGAGTTTGAAAATATTTGTTTTGTAGATACCTTGGAACATACATCATTCGCAGGAAAGCAAATGAGTTTGCTTTCGCTGAGTGTAGAAAATACCGAAGAATTAAGCGACAAAATGAAAGTAAAATTTCAGTGATTATTGGTAATCCACCTTACAATGCAAATCAAGCAAATGAAAACGATAATAATAAAAATCGCCTATATCCAGAAATAGACAAGCTAATTAAGGATAGTTACGTCAAATATAGTAATGCCCAAAAAACCAAAGTTTATGATATGTATGCCCGTTTCTTTCGCTGGGCAACAAACAAGTTAAATGAAAATGGTATTTTGGCTTTTATTACAAACTCATCTTTTATCAATGCGAAAACTTTTGATGGATTTAGAAAAGCTGTTGATGATGACTTCAGCGAAATTTATATTATTGATTTAGGTGGGGATGTAAGAGCCAATCCTAAAATATCAGGAACTAAACATAATGTTTTTGGGATTCAAACCGGTGTCGCCATAACTTTTATGGTGAAGAAAAAGGGAAATAGTGGCGCACCATGCAAAATCTTCTATACGCGCAGACCAGAATTTGATACAGCAGAAGATAAACTTAAATTTTTAGGAGAAAACACATTTACTCAAATTGCTTTTGAGCATATTACGCGAGATAAAAGTAACAACTGGATAAATATTGCCGATACTGATTTTGCTAGCCTACTACCTTTAGTTGATAAAAATATTAAATTTACAAAAATAAATGTAGAGGAAAAAGCGCTATTTAAACTTTATACCAATGGAATTAAGACTAACAGGGATGAATGGGTTTATGATTTGGATAAAGATGTTTTGTTTGATAAAGTGAATTTTTTAATTGATTTTTATAATTCCGAGATTGAAAGGTATAAAGAAGCAGGAAAAGTACGTAGTTTAGATAATTTTGTTGATTACACTATTAAATGGAGTAGAGATTTAAAGCAAAACTTATTATCTTGCAAAAAAGTTTCTTTTGATGAAAATATTATTAATGTTTCGTTATATCGACCATTTATTCAACAATGGTTTTACGGTGACTTTATTTTAAATGATGTTCTAACCACTAATCATTTGAATATATTCGGCAAAAAATTTGAGAAACATAATAATATTATTATTTATTTTTCTGGAACTCCCTTATTAAAACCCTTTCAAGCTTTTGCATCTCAAAGAGCTTGTGATTATCACTTTCTTGAACAGACTCAATGTCTTCCTCTCTATCGCTACGACAAAGACGGGAACCGCACCGACAACATTACCGACTGGGGATTAGCACAATTCCAAACCCATTACGGTAATTCAACAATTACCAAATTAGATATTTTTCACTACACCTACGCAGTCTTGCACAATCCCGCCTATCGCATCAAATACGAACTCAACCTGAAACGAGAATTTCCCCGCATACCCTTCTATGATGACTTTCATCAATGGGTTAACTGGGGTAAACAGTTGATGGATTTGCACATCAATTATGAAACCGTCGAACCCTATCCTTTAAAACGAATTGATTTACCTCTCGCTAAAAATAGGACACCAAAGGCAAAACTCAAAGCCGATGCAGCCAATGGAACAATTATTTTAGATGATGTCACTACTTTAGAAGGTATCCCCAAAATTGCTTGGGAATATCGCCTTGGCAACCGTTGTGCTTTAGAATGGATTTTAGATCAATACAAAGAAAAGAAACCTAAAGACCCGACAATTGCTGAAAAATTCAATACATATCGCTTTGCAGATTACAAAGAACAAGTAATAGATTTATTACAAAGAGTCTGCACTGTCAGCATGGAAACAATGCAGATTATTTATCATATTCAGACTGCTCAGAATTATAGCCATTTTCAATCTGGTGAGGTACAAGTATGCAAATAGACCTAACCCCCTAACCCCCAACTCGTCGCGGGAAGGGGGAAAAATTCCAAACCTCTCTCCTTTTAGGCTACGGTGTACACACAAGTCCTTCTCACCCCCTCTAACTCCCCCTTGCCAAGGGGGATAACCGGATATTTCCCCCCTTTGCAAGGGGGGAAATAGAAAATCTAGTTCCCTCCCCTTTGCAAGGGGAGGGTTAGGGTGGGGTAATTCGAGGACTGGTAGTGATTCGATAACTTGTGTGTACACCGTAGCCTTTTAGGAGAGAGGTTTGGAGAGAGGTCAAAATTGTACCTCACGCTTGTCGAGAATCGCTATAAGGTTAATTGTTAATATTCATAGACTGCAACATTTTTTCTCGCTTCTTGCGGGCAATTTCTTGTAAATCAACAGTTCTATCAGTCTCATCTACAATTTCACCAGTTATCACCTCAAGCACATCTTCCAAAGTGATGACACCAGCGATGCTTCCATATTCGTCTACTACTACTGCAAGATGTTCACGAGCTTCTATGAAGTTTTTCAACAGTTTATCTGCCCGAATTATCTCAGGAACAAAGTTGACTTTTCGAGTCAGACTAGCAATTTTTTGATCGTTACTTCCTTCAATCATCGCTGTCAGTAAATTCTGTTTTAAAGCATATCCAATGACTTCATCAAGAGAATCATCTATTACAATAATCCGGGTATGTTGAGACGCAATAATGTTTGCTTTCGCCTCAGCAAGAGTCATACCCCCGTGGATGTATGTCAGCATAATTCGGGGTGTCATTAAATCAGATGCCGTCACATCATTTAATCTAAACACCCGTTGAATCATTTCTGCTTCATCGCTTTCGATAATTCCCTCTTGATGACCAATCTTCGCCAATAGCTTTATTTCAGCCTCATTCGTGGTTGGTCGTTTTTTCCCTTTAGAAAAGGGTGCAGTGACATTTTCTAGAATCCAAACTAGGGGTGTAAAAGCAATAGCAAGTCCAGCCACAGGTAGAGCCGCAAGTATGGCGATTTGCTCAGAATAACGCTCCCCAATTGTCT
>JBGTMK010000761.1:0-6289 GCA_041743605.1 Nostoc sp. | reverse complement strand
AAAACTTAGGGTGACGCCAAAGTTTTTCGCCAGTTTTCGTTGGGAAATATCACCGCAGGCATAAGCATCAACGATTTTCTGGCGCAAGTCGAGAGAGTAGGGTTTCATACCGACCAGTTATTAGTACAATTGCTCTCTCCTCGTGTACTGCACTGGACTGATAACCGCTATAGGAGACGGTAATTAATACCAAAAGCCTTTTGAAGTGGATGATTATGGTTGCGATCGCCTACTTTTCTCAAGTGTGTATGGGTGCGATCGCCCTTTTTTTACACATAGTATAGTTATTAAATCTGTATTGTAGGATACTTTTAGTTCAAAAATATCCAATATTTCTAAAAAATCAGCCTTGAGGAATATTGGATATTTTATTAAACCATATCAAATTTACAAAAACTTTATTAAAAAAGTTAGTAGATTTACTGTAACAGTGCAAAATTGCAGCATTTTTGTCTAAATACTAATGCTACGGTAAATACAGAATTGCTGTCAGATAATTATTAAATTATGCCCACCTCCGATGAGCTACTGGCTATCCTCGAACGCATTGCTGAAGGACAGCATACCCGTAATGATTTGGTAGTTTTGCGTCAAGTCTTAACCGTTAATCAGACTGACCAGAATGTGTTGCAGATTGGTAAGTATACAGTCAACATTGGACAAGGAAAGAATATTCACATTGGAGACAACATAACCTACCAGGGAGATAACGCTGAAACAGTTCAAGCAGTTTTACGCTCTTTACTTCAAGAAATGGGGATAGTTCGTCAACCTGCACCGCCAGCACCACTGAGTCAGGAGGAGCAGAAAAATGTAGTTTTGGAATTTTTGCAAGCAACTGAAGAAAATTGCAAATATGTCAGACTTTTTCATACTCGACAGCAAATAGTTTTAAAAAATCAGTATATTCCGATTCAATTCACTCTCGAAAAGAGGGAAACAAATAAGCTGGATGTAGAATCGGAAGCAGACCTTAAACGTATTTATGCCCTCAAAGGTTTTAATGAAGAATCTAATAAAAGTACTGTTAGCTGGGAAGATGCCAAAAAGGAAATAAAAAAAGAGGCTAAAGAAGAAAATTATAAAATAATGGTTTTAGCTGATCCAGGAATGGGCAAGTCTACTTTATTAAGGATGGAGACAGGAACAACATCTCAAAGTGAAAGAAAGAAACTTTTAGAAAATAAAATAAATGTAGAAGATGTTGTTTTATCAATATTCTTGAGATTATCTGATCTGGCTGAAAACTCAGCAGAAATTATTAATATAATCCCAAGTATTATTCAGAGAGATTATCCACAGAAAATAGCAGAAAATATTCAGCAATTGTTAAAAGAAAAATTAAGTCATGGCAAATGTATTTTGCTGTTGGATGCTTTAGATGAAGTACCAAATGAATATCGACTTAATTTAAAAGCGAAACTTAACCGATTTACACGCAATTATCCATGTTCAATTATCAGCACTTCTCGAATTGTGGGTTATAGTGGCAATTTTCTTGAGGATGCTAAAGTAATTGAAATTGTCCCATTTAGCCAAAAACAAACAGACGAGTATATTGAAACTTGGTTTGCTAATGCTGCTGGTTACATTGAGAATGATTCGATTTCAGCTAAGGGACTAGTTGCCGAACTGAACCGAAAACCTCAATTTAGTGGATTAGCTCAAAATCCCTTACTTTTATCATTGCTTTGTAGTCTTTATCAAGAAAAAGGTCTGACACTTCCTGCACGGCGTACTCAGGTTTATGAAAAAACTGTGGATTGTATGTTGAGGCAATGGAGTCGAAACAGGAAGCCTCTTTCAGAGGGGGAAATAGAAGCTAAACGCCAATTACTCGAAGAACTTGCTTATCATTTTTCATGTTCTGACCAAGAGATTTTTTCTAGCTCTGAACTATTTCATCAAATTAAAAAATCCTACAAGGGTCAAGAAGACAAATTAATTACTACAGCAATGATGGAGCTAACTGAGGAGTATGGCATCCTGCAAAAGTTGGACAGAGAAGGTAATGAATATTTATTTCTACATAGGACTTTTCAGGAATATTTCACAGCTTCTTATTTGAACAGAACTATTAAAGAAAATCAGAGAAATGGTTTAGCTTTAGCTAAAAGGCTTTTTTGGCAGTATGACTGGCATGAAACTTTGACTTTACTAATAGGATTGATGGACAATCCAGTTTCTTTGCTTCAAGCCATCATTAATGAAAAAGATGATATTTTCCAAACTTTGTTACTATTAGCAGGTCGATGTATTCTGGAAATACCCGACATTCATCATCCCGTAATTACAAACATAGTTGACAAAATCTACAAATTTTGGACACGTTACCCATCTGTTGAGTTTATAGAATCAAGTGTTGTAGCAATAGGGAAAATTAATTCACAGATTTGTTATGAGTTGCAAAAAGCCCTCAACGACTCAAATAGTTGGGTGACAAGCAAAGCAGCAGTAGAGGTATTGGCGAAGATTGGCAATGCCCAAGCGGTAGAGAGCTTAATTACTGCTGCCCTGAAAAACTCAGATAGATACGTGAGGAGCAAAGCAGTAGAGGCGTTGGGAAAGATTGGTAATGTCCAAGCGGTAGAGAGCTTAACTGCTACTGTCCTCAACGACTCAGATAGTAAAGTGAGAAAGGATGCAGTAGAGGTATTGGGGAAGATTGGCAATGCCCAAGCGGTAGAGAGCTTAACTGCTACCGTCCTCAATAGCTCTGATATTTACTTGAGGAGCAAAGCAGCAGAGGCATTGGGCAAGATTGGCAATGCCCAAGCGGTAGAAAGCTTAATTGCTCTTCTCAATGACTCCGATAGTAAAGTAAGAGAGGATGCAGCAGAGGCATTAGGCAAGATTGGCGATGCCCAAGCGGTAGACAGCTTAATTGCTCTCCTCAATGACTCCGATAGTAAAGTAAGAGAGGATGCAGCAGAGGCATTGGGGAAGATTGGCAATGCCCAAGCGGTAGAGAGCTTAATTTCTGTCCTCAATGGCTCTAATATTTACTTGAGGAGCAAAGCAGCAGAGGCATTGGGGAAGATTGGCAATGCTCAAGCGATAGACGGCTTAATTGCTTTCCTCAATGACTCCAATAGATACGTGAGAATCAGGGCGATATGGGCGTTGGGGAAGATAGGCAATACCCAGGCGGTAGAGAGCTTAATCGCTGCCATCCTCAACGACTCAGATAGTGATGTGAGAGTGACAGCAGCAGGGGCATTGGGGAAGATTGGCAATGCCCAGGCCGTAGAGAGCTTAATCGCTGCCGTCCTCAACGACTCAGATAGTGATGTGAGAAGCAGTGTGATACGGGAGTTGGGGAGGATTGGCAATGCCCAAGCAGTAAATGGTTTAATCGTTGCCCTCAACGACTCAGATATTAAAGTGAGAGTGACAGCAGCAGAGGCATTGGGGAAGATTGGTAATGCCCAAGCGATAGATTACTTAATAGCTACCCTCCGCCACTCAGATAATGAGGTGATACGGCAAGCAGCGGGGGCATTAGGGAATATTGGTAATACCCAAGCATTAAATGGTTTAATCACTGGCATCAATCATCCAGATTTTTGGGTAAGAGTCAGAGCAGCAGAGGTGTTGGCGAAGATTGGTAACGCCCAAGCGGTAGAAATCTCAATCGCTGCCCTCAATGACTCCGATAGTTGGGTCAGAGGTAATGCAGCAGAGGCGTTGGAGAAAATTGGCAATGCTCAAGCGATAGATGGCTTAATCACTAGCCTCAACCACCCAGATAGTTTTGTAAAAAACACAGCAGCAAAGGCGTTGGGGAAGATTGGCAACTCAGAAACTTTAGTAAAGATAATAGAACTTGCTGAAATTGATATTTATGACTCTGCAATTTTTTCTTTAGCAAGAATACTGGCTATTAGATTCAGTAAGCAAAAATTATCCTGTATTCCTGTTTACCCTGAAAAAATTAAATATTCACCAATAATTGCAACTACTAAGCTTGTCCAAAGAGGAGTCCCTTACTCTATCAGTATGCTGAAAGATCAATCATTAGCGATCTCGCAACAAATGAAATTACTCCGCCGTTCTTCATGGTCAATTGTCAGCAACATCAATGATTTAATGGGTCGATAATCCATTGTTTTTGGTTTAGTAGCCATACGAGGCGATCGCCCAAGTTCATAGCAGAAAGACTTATTAGGTTTCAAAAATCACTCTAAAACCTCTACTAGAACCTTTGTACTCAAATCATAATTTACATTGAGGTTAGTTGAAAGTTAATTGAGTCAATTTTCCCCTCAAAATGGCTATTCAGGAATTCATCGGGATTTTAGGAGAAGTTGAGCGATCGCACCCTCATTCATCCTTACAATACTCTCTTGCTTTTTAGTTTATGAGTGAATATTTTCCACCTTCCAGAGCAAGTAATGATTGTCACCATATACAACATTTGTTTTATACTTATAATTTGCTTCTATTTGCTTGCGCCAGATATCTGAAGGATTTAGTAAAAAAATATCAGTGAACTCATCAGGAATATTAGGGATAGTTTGGTCTTTTACTAATTGAAACTGCACTTTTGACTGCAAAAGATAACTGAGAGAAAAGACATTACCATAATTAATACCAGAATCATCACTAATTAAAAGTGGACGATCAACCTGATTGATAATTTTCGCAACTTGTGGATTACCATAGCTAATAACCTTACTCCACCAAGTTTCTGCCTGGGAACTCACCCCATAAGAAACTAGTCCACAAATAATCACTAGTCCCATAATTGTTTGCCAGATTCTCCGGCGTACAAGACTCTCACTATGTAGCTGCGTAGCCAGTAGGTAAGCAACAGTTAGTTGAATGCCTAAATAAGAAGGCAATAAATAACGTTCGGAAAGTGAGCGTATACCCCCAAAAATTACATCTGGTAGCATTAAAGGTAATGCCGGAATCATAATTAAAGTTACGACAAATAACCAGCTTTTATAGTTAGTTGTTCGACAAAGAAAATAAATAGAATATCCAATAAAAATTAAAAAAACTGGCGTAATTACATAGCTAAATAAATTTTCAAACCCAAAATTTAAATCAAGAAAAATCCGGCTCGACTGTAAAAGCCAAGATTTCATTAAGATTTCTAGGGGAACTTGCATTTTTGTCCAGGTTGTTGAACTGTCAAATTGCAAAAAATTATCTATCACAATTAGCATCCAAGGTATGAAGGCAAAAAATCCTGTAAAAGATGCTAATAGATAAGCTTTCACTGTCTGATTCAACCTAAATCTGGCAGTGGCAATTACATAAATTCCATGAGCAATTGCTACAAATACAGTCAATAAAAATGTATAAAGACTGAGTGCCAAAGTGACTGCATAGATTCCCCAAGTTAAGATGCGTTGTGCTTTGTTTTTTGATTCCAGGCGTAATGCTCGTAGTAACGAGGCACTGCATAGTAATATAGTCACTATCCAGAGAATATATTCTCGTGCTTCTTGGGCGTATACTAGGTGAATAGGAGAGATTGCCATAAGTGCGATCGCAACCTCCGATACCAATACCGATGTTTTAAATAATTCTCGACATAGCCAGTAAATACTCGGAAAAATCAACAAGCTAATCAAAGCAGATAAACTTCTGATTAGCGTCACCGAATTACCAAAGATTTGCACCCAAAACCGAGCGATTACATAATACAGTGGTGGATGCTGTGGATCTTCTGTTTCCAAAGACTTAATTGTGTCACTCAAGCCTTTCTCCATATTTGGACTTTGGAATTTGGCAAAACTTTCCTTATTAATTATCTGGCCATTAAATATTTGCTGCCTTGCTTCATTTGCCGTATAACCAGAAATCCGCAATGAAGTGAAAGTCTCATCGTGCCAATAAACTTTGCTGTCAATGTTAAAAAAGCGAAAAAACATACCCACCATTAATACAACGACAATCAGAAAACGCAACCTATTTTGAGTAAGCTTAAGATGCCGCATAATTAAATATCACAATAATTTATACATATAGTAATAGTATTTTGTTTTTGAAATACACGTAGAGTGTGTTAGTGCATAAAGTACAGCACTCTCACAAAACTATTGAGATTTTTTCATAAATAAAATATGATTCCTATACTACTGAATTCTGACTCCTGAATTCTGAATTCTTATTCATAAACTCGCAGTTAATTTATTATTAACCCAAGTTGCTAGTTACTCTGATGGGCGATCGTTTTGCGACAGTTAAGCAATAAAATGCCCTCCAAGAAGAGAAAATTAGGAGGGCTATATGCTAAACGAAATAATTTCTATATATGCTATCACAGACGACTTGT
>JBGTMK010000760.1:0-14565 GCA_041743605.1 Nostoc sp. | reverse complement strand
AAAAATAGTAGGGTTTAAATCAAGCTATAATTTTTTTAAATTTTGTTTGGATTGAACAATCTAACATTTAAAAAAACTGATAGATAATATAGACTTGCGGTAGAGTAGTGCAGTTGTGCTACCCTACCAACGTAATTTGTATGAAGCTTTTGACAATCCAAAATCTAAAATCTGAAACCTAAAAGCCATTCATGCCGCAAAATAACCAAATTGCTGTCGAATTCCGTGATGTCACTTTTAGCCGCAATCATCGCCCATTAGTGTCAAATCTCAATTTCACCATCCGCGAAGGAGAAGCACTGGTATTACTTGGGCGTAGTGGTAGCGGTAAAACCACGACAATGAAGTTAATTAATCGCCTATTTACACCTACACAAGGCGAAGTTTTATTTGATGGCATTCCGACAACTCAATGGAATGAAATTAAACTGCGGCGAAAAATTGGTTACGTGATTCAAGAAATTGGTTTATTTCCACATTTTACAGTTGAACGTAATGTGGGCTTAGTCCCGGCTTTGGAAGGTTGGCAATCTAAACAAATTAAGACGCGGGTTTATGAATTGTTGGAACTAGTCGGTTTAGAACCAGCACAATTCGCCACACGTTACCCGCACGAGCTTTCGGGAGGACAAAGGCAAAGAGTTGGTGTAGCGAGGGCTTTAGCAGCAGATCCGCCAGTGTTGTTAATGGATGAACCCTTTGGCGCACTTGATCCGATTACACGCCTAGAACTGCAACAAGAGTTTCGATATTTGCAACAAGAGTTAGGCAAGACAGTTGTTTTCGTCACCCATGATATTCAAGAAGCCTTCGTGTTGGCATCGAGAATTGGTTTAATGTATAGCGGAGAATTGGTAGTATTGGGGACGACAGATGAATTTATGCGATCGCAACATCCAGAAAGCCTCGCCTTTCTCCAATGTCTGCGTTCCGCGCAAGATACTTTATGAAAAATTTCTTTCTAGTTAAGTATGCCCCAGAAATTCTTCAGCATACTCTCGAACACTTATTTTTAGTAGGCATTGCAATTGGAATTGCCATACTTGTAGGCATTCCATTAGGTATTTTAATTACACGTAAAACTTATCTCCGCCAACCAATTCTCGGCATAGCAAATATTCTGCAAACTATTCCTAGTTTGGCGCTGTTTGGCTTACTCATTCCTGTTCCCATAATTGGTGGAATTGGTGCAGTACCAGCAATTGTTGCCCTGACTGTATATTCTTTGCTACCGATAATTCGTAACACTTACACAGGTATTACTGGTGTAGATCCAGCTATTCGGGAAGCTGGGAGAGGTATGGGGATGACAGATAGACAATTATTGTTACAAGTTGAGATTCCCTTGGCAATGGGAGTAATTCTTGCAGGTGTGCGAGTAGCAACGGTAATTGCTATTGGTATTGCAACAATTGCAGCGGCGATTGGTGCTGGTGGTTTAGGAGTCTTTATCTTTCGCGGGATATCTGTAGTCAACAATCAGTTGATTTTAGCTGGTGCAGTTCCGGCGGCAGGAATTGCATTACTAGCTGACTTTGCAATTGGTTGGATGGAGAATAAATTAAAGATTAAAAGTTAAGCTAGCTAACCCTGGCGACTAGAAGTCGCGCCTACACAGACAAAAACTGCCTAGGTAGGTTAAAACACTCTTAATTTTTTCTTAGTGGACTAACCTGCTTGTTGAAAGCCGCAAAGCGTCTATGTTTGTCCAGTAGCGAATTCTATTTGCACAATACTTGTAAAACATCCTCTACAATTTAATTTATCAATTGTCTCTCATGAAAAGAATTTTCGCATTTTGCTTTTTGACTTGTGCTTTGTTACTAGTAATTACTAGCTGCACGCCAAATTTAAATAGTAGCAGTGATGGCAATATTATTGTAGCTTCTAAAGATTTTACTGAACAAGATATTTTAGGTGAACTGTTAGCGCAGCAAATCGAGGCAACAACTAATTTAAAAGTAGCTCGTCGCCCCCGTTTAGGTGGTTCATTTGTTTGTCATAACGCTATTAAGGCTGGCATAATTGATGCTTATATTGAGTATACAGGCACAGCCTTGACTGCAATTTTAAAGCAAAAGCCAGTTAATAATTCCAAAGAAGTTTACGAAATAATAAAACAAATATACGCCCAGAAATTCAATCTGGAAGTGATGCAAAACTTGGGTTTTGAAAACACTTTCGCGATGATTGTCCGGGGTGAAGATGCCAGACGCTACAACATTCAAACTCTCTCCCAAGCTACTCAGTATACACCGCAGTGGCGTGGTGGTTTCGGCTACGAATTTTTAGAACGGGAAGATGGTTTTCCAGGATTAGCTAAAACTTACGATTTACGTTTTGCCAAATCTCCCCAAATTATGGACTTGGGTTTAATATATCGTGCTTTGATTCAAAAACAAGTGGATATGGTGGCGGGTAATTCCACTGACGGCCAGATTTCTCGCTTGGGTTTAGTTGTACTAAAGGATGATAAACAATATTTTCCCCCTTACGAAACAGTGCCAATTGTCCGGCAAGAAACTTTAAAAAAATATCCCAAATTAAGAACAGCGATCGCCTCGCTTGCTGGAAAGATTTCGGCAGATGAAATGCGACAGTTAAACTATTTAGTCGAGGGGGAATTACGTGATATCAAAGATGTTGTCCAGGAGTTTCGGAAAGCGAAGGGATTAGGTTCATCTCAAGGATAAGCAAGTAGGCGCTACTGATGCAAGCGAACAGTTTAACGACATTACCTTACTGACATTACATTCGCAATTACGTTTTGTAACGGGGATTTTACCCCGACACAAAATGCGCTGGTGGCGATCGCCGTCTGATAACATAAAGGAGCGATTTTTATTGATGAGTTTTCATGTTACTTAGGGTTACAGAAAGCGGTATATTCATTATTGGAGATTCCCGTTCGGCTACGCTCACGGCAAGCTCACTCCCTTTTCCTAGCTAAAGCAGTGCCAAAAATCATCGCTATTCTCAACGGTAAAGGAGGAGTCGGTAAAACGACTACCGCAGTCAATCTGGCTGCAAACTTTGCGAAGAAAAAAAAGGTGCTGCTGATTGATGCAGATATTCAAGGTTCTGCCAGTTGGTGGTTTGGGCGCAGTCAGCAAGGAATGGGATTTGATTTATCTCAAGAAATAGATCCTACACTTTTAGGTGATTTAGGTAAGATAACAGGTTACGATTTAGTAGTGGTGGATACACCTCCCGCCCTACGCTCTGAAGCATTAGTAGCGGTAGTTGCGATCGCAGATTATCTAGTTTTGCCTACACCCCCAGCCGCAATGGATTTAGCTATCCTCGTGGAAACAGTTAAGGAAGTCGTCATCCCTGTGGGAACCCCCCATCGGGTACTGCTTACCAAAGTCGATACGCGCAGTATCGGGGAAGCACTAGAAGCGAAAAACACTCTTGGTAGACTAGGTATTCCTGCTTGTAATACCTTTATCCGTGCCTATAAGGCTCATGAACGAGCAGCACTTGAGGGTGTAGCGATCACTCAATGGCGAGGAAGTAATGCACGGGAGGCGGAATTAGACTACCGCCGTGCAGCTGATGAATTACAGCGTGATTGGAGAAAATAATAATGGTTAGGAAACAAAGTCTCTCTGACTTACTACAAGAAGAGGCACAAAAATTTACACCCCCAGAAGGAGAATCTGCGATCGAAGTTACAGCAGAAAAAATTACCGAAGAACAGGTTTCATCTGATGAAGAATCTTTGACACAGATACCTGATCCAACTTCTACTAAACGCACAAGTCCAACTAAAGCTGATCTAGAAGCAACTGTCAAAGAGTTGACAAGCAATCTAGAAGCAAGTCAGAAAAAAGAAGCATCTCTTGGACAAGAAATTGCTGATTTGCAATCAAAATTATCTAAACAAAAAACATTAGCATCAGAACAAAAATTATTAGCAGAACAGCTAACAAAAGAATTTGAAGAAACAAAAAAAACAGCACTACAACTTGCAGAAGCAAATTCTCAGCTTATAGAAGAAATTAATGCTTTAAAACAAACAGCAGAAGAGAAATCTCAACTTGTTGTCAAAGAAGCTAGCGCGATCAAACCAGTAAAAGAACACTACAATCCACTTAACTACAAAAAATCACATCGGTCATCAGAGACACTAGCTCAAAATCAACCTCAAAATCAACCAAATGAGTATCCTGATAGTTCTAATGAGATGTGGTTACTTGACTAGAGCAGATATACTTGGCGATTAGAAATCGCGGCTATACAAACGTAAGTCCGCTTCCGCGGACTCCAGGAATTTCAAACCCACCTCGGTAGGTTTTTTGTGTATAGCTGTGATTTCCAATCGCTAGGGCTAGGATATTTTTACTCAGATGCTATCTCTAAGGCTTCAAATTATTAAACTGATACAATTAGGGGATGTCCAGAGCGACTATGAGCAGTAGGGTTTATGAAGACGATGAATACAACCACATTTGCACAGGTACTTATAAGCGACTCTAGCAGGTGAGCGAGCTACAATTACCCCAGATATGCCTTCCCCAATAATGGTGGTTGGAGTTGTCTCTCCTGGGAAAGTGAATGAGGATAGAGACTACCCTTATAAGCGTTCTGAATATGCCGCACGGGGTATCCCTGAATACTGGATTGTTGACGCTGATAAAGATCGAGTTACCCTGCTGACTCTGGTGGATGGGCTGTATGAAGAAGTTGTGTTTCAGGGAAAAGACGTGATTAGGTCTGTGATTTTTCCTACGCTAGATTTAACCGCAGCCCAAGTATTGGCAGCCGGACAGATCTAATATCTGATTTTTCCCCATTAAGTCTAGACTGCTCAAAACAAGGATTCTTAGGACTAAAGTCCTTACTACAAACTTTAATTTTTTACGCCCTAGCTAATTAATGGGTTCACTACAAAAGTTTAAAATATGCTGTGCGGTGATTTGTGGTTGTTCCAAGTGAGGGAGATGACCACAATCTTGAATCCAGATGAGATTACTGTGTGGAATTGCTCTTTTAAACTTTGTAGCATCCCTAGTACCCAAAATTTTATCGGAATCGCCCCACAAAATTAGCGTTGATTGCACAATTTGTGATAATGTTTCAAGTTTGAAAGCAATATAACCACCACTTTTAGTAAAAGAAATCAAAGCTTTATGCCAACTAGGCATTTGTAAGTGCAATGCCCCACAATATAACGCATCGATAGAGGCAAGACTTTGATTTTTATATCCAATACGGGAAACGCGATCGCGCACTTTCAGATTACTCAAAAACTGAGTTGCTAAATAATCTAACGGGGGAAACATAAATTTGCTCAATGGTGAACCACCCGCCAACCCCGCACTGTCAATTAACACCAGCTTTTTTACCACTTCCGGGTAAGTCAGGGTAAAATCAATCGCTGTTGCACCCCCCATTGAAGCACCCACCAAAATTACAGGTTGGTTAATCAGACTTTTCCAGAAATAATAAAGATGAGTTTTAATGGCAGTTGGGCTATAGGCAATTTCTGAAAGTCTATCTGTAAACCCAAAACCCAATAAATCCACTGCCCATGTTTCATTATCTTCAGAAAGCAATGGCGAAAGCCGCCGAAATTCTAATACAGAACTGTCAAAGCCGTGAATTAATAAAATAGGACTTCCAGCACTCCCTTGCTTGACAAATGTTGTGGTAACTGATTGATTAGTTAAAGGAGTAGCGATCGCAGCAGTTTGAATACTCTGAACTAGTGCGATCGAAGTAGGTTCTGTCAGTTGTTCAACTGTTTTAGGAAGAAAATTCGTAAACATAAATCCCAGCTTATTCTATCAGCTTACTTCCTACACATAATTGATTTCCTTAAACAAGAAAAGTCCAAAAACTAAATATGCTGAAGTATTACTTATAATCTATAAAACATAAATCAGCAGCTATAAAAACATTCTAACTCCAAACTCCAAACTCCAAACTCCCCACTCTAAACTCCCCATTACCCCTGATCTCAAGAAGATACCCCACCTTTCTCACTCCTCCAAAAATTATGGCATCAAAGAAAGTTTTCCAAAACGTCAAAATTGGGACTAAAGCCACGTACAATTAATATCGCCTATCTTTATAATCCAGGAGCTAATGCCATGCCAATGGCGGTTGGCGTAATTGAAACTTTAGGTTTTCCGAGTGTCTTAGCAGCAGCAGATGCAATGGTCAAAGCTGCCGCAGTCACAATTGTGTATTATGGTCAAGCGGAAAGTGCCCGCTTGTTAGTCGCCGTCCGGGGACACGTTTCTGAAGTAAATAGAGCTGTTGAAGCCGGAATCGTAGCTGGAGAGGAAGTAAAAGTTGGTACAGTAATTACCTACTACATTGTTCCTAATCCCCCAGAAAATGTGGAAACCATATTACCAATCCATTTCACTGAGGAATCAGAACCTTTCCGTATCTTCTAAGCAATTTTGCTATCAAAATCTGTAGCGAAGCTTCGTACAATTAACTTGTAGCCCCCATATCGTTTATTCATACAGGAGATTAATAATGTCATTACAGGCAGTTGGAGCACTTGAAACGAAAGGTTTTCCCGCAGTGCTAGCAGCAGCAGATGCTATGGTAAAAGCTGGTCGAGTTACCCTCGTTGGTTATATCAGAGTAGGTAGCGCTCGCTTTACAGTTAATATTCGTGGCGATGTTTCTGAAGTAAAAGCCGCTATGGCTGCCGGTGTTGAAGCCGCAGAAAATGTTTATGGTGGTACACTTGAATCCTGGGTAATTATTGCTCGTCCCCATGAAAACGTTGAAGCTGTTCTGCCAATTGGTTACACAGAACAAGTCCAAGGGTATCGAGAGTCTGTAGAAAATCCCATTGTTAGAGCGAACAATCGATAGATTTAACCTCCTGCGGGGGAATTCAAAACAAAAAATTCCCATAGATGAATTTACAGAGAAGTTTATTGTCAGGCTTCTGACTATTAAAACTTTAGAGAAATGCATTTCTGTTGTTTTTAGATTCTGCATAAGTTGAATTTTGAAGCAGAGGTAAAGCAACAGTCAGAGTCAATAGTCAAAGTTAATATTGACTGTTGACTATTCATTTTTAGAAATGCAAAAGTTTTAAGAATAACTTGCCAATGTTAAAAGCTTAGTTTTAAATAAAGCTAGTTTCAAAAAGAACTAAATTAGCCTATCAATCTCAATAACTTTTGACTTTTGACTTCCCCATTCGCGTAGCGTCTCCAAGAGTTGGGTGGGGTTGACACGTTATGCGAATGTAGAGAAGTTTAAATCTATCTTAATTCGGTATTGTATAGCAGTGGTAACATATAGCGTTTCTCTGTTGAGTGGAATATAGACCAATACAGTTCAGTTAAGAAAAATTATAGGTTGGGTGAAGCAAAGCGCAACCCAATAAAGCCCTTCGATAAGTCCCTTCTCTACGAGACGCTCCGCGAACGGGTGTACGTTTCTCAATCCAACCTACACAACTTAATACCGTTTTTTTGTGAAGCTGCATATAATTCACCCCCCGCTATCGCTGTCCCCCCGATGCCTTGGGGCGACTACAGGGGGGTATTATTATGTGCATCTTCATACAAAATTGGTATAAGGTTTTTGACACTAACCCAAGCGTATTGGAATACAGACAAATTATCCTTCACTTCTTCGACTGTATAACTTGCAAACTACCACCTGCATATAAAGTTGACTTACGGACTTCAAACCCAGTCTTAGTTAACAACTTAGCTAAATCAGTGTTCAACAATTGCCAAGCTGTTTCCGTCTCAAACAACAATAAAAACACTGATATCCCAGGCCAAAATATCGGATTTGTTGGAGCGTGAAAATCCACTAGAGTAAACATCCCTCCTGGCTTCAGCACTCGATAAACTTCATTAATAATTTTTTGCAATTGTAGAGGCTGCATTTCGTGTAATGCAACACTAGTATGCACCAAATCAAATTGATTATCTGCAAATGGCATCTCCTGGGCAAAAGCTTCCACATAAGAAGCTAATGGTACATTTTGCCGCGCCCGTTGCAAAGACTTGGGTGAAGCATCCAATCCTGTTACATCTTGTGAAAGTTTTACTAAAAATTCCGTCGTTTGACCACTGCCACAACATAAATCTAACACCTGAGTATCTGAGTGAATTGTTAAGCCTTGCAAAGCAAGTTGCCGAAAACGGGTTTCACCACCTACACTTAAGGCTGCTAAACGAGAGATCCCATCATATAACCACTGATAGCGGTAACTCCAATCCCTTAAAATTGTTGCCATTGCATATTTCCTTGCTATTAAGCTTTATATTTAATAAAGATATATTGTTAACATTAGTAAAAAACCTGAAAAGATTGGGGGAAAGTAACTGCTATGGGTCGTGTAGGCGTCTTATTACTCAATCTCGGTGGCCCGGATAAGCTAGAGGATGTTGGGCCGTTTCTATACAACTTATTTTCCGATCCGGAAATTATTCGCCTACCATTTCGCTGGTTGCAAAAGCCCTTAGCCTGGTTTATTGCCACGCGGCGAACCAGAACATCTCAAGAAAATTATAAGCAAATCGGTGGTGGTTCTCCATTGCGGCGAATCACAGAAGCTCAAGGGGAAGCCTTAAAAGAACAGTTAATTTCTTTGGGGCAAGAAGCTAATATCTACGTGGGAATGCGTTATTGGCATCCCTATACAGAAGAAGCGATCGCACAACTTACCCAAGATAATATAGAACACCTGGTAATATTACCCCTATACCCCCAGTTTTCTATCAGTACTAGTGGTTCCAGCTTCCGGCTTTTAGAAAAGCTTTGGCAAGAAGATCCAAAACTTCAACCCATTGATTACACTGTCATTCCTTCTTGGTATAAACAACCAGGCTACCTGCAAGCAATGGCGCAACTCATAGCCCAAGAACTTCAGCAGTTTCCTAACCCAGATGAGGTTCATATATTCTTCAGCGCTCACGGCGTTCCTAAAAGCTACGTTGAAGAGGCAGGCGACCCTTACCAGCAAGAAATTGAGGAATGTACTGCCCTGATTATGCAGACTCTCAATCGGCCCAATGCCCACACCTTAGCTTACCAAAGTCGTGTTGGCCCAGTAGAATGGCTCCAACCTTATACTGAAGATGCCCTCAAAGAACTAGGCACACAAGGTGTGAAAGATTTGGTTGTCGTGCCAATTAGTTTTGTCTCAGAGCATATCGAGACACTACAAGAAATTGATATTGAGTATCGAGAAGTAGCCGAAGAATCAGGAATTCACAACTTCCGCCGCGTACCTGCTCCCAATACCCATCCAGTATTTATTAATGCACTAGCCGAATTAGTAATTGATGCACTGAAAAACCCCAGTTTCAAGCTTTCCCAAGCTGCACAAATGAAAAAAATGGTAAAGATGTACCCTCAAGAGCGTTGGGAGTGGGGTCTGACGACTAGCGCTGAAGTATGGAATGGTCGGATTGCTATGCTCGGTTTTATTGCCTTAATCATTGAGCTAATTACCGGTCACGGCTTCTTGCACATGATTGGGATTTTGCAGTAAAGGGGACGGGAACTGGGGACTGGGAACTAGGGATTGGAGAAGGGAAAAGCAGAAAGGAGTAGGAGAGGCAAAGGAAGAATAATATAATCTCTAGTCTCCAGTTCTTAGTCCCATACCACCCAATACGGTTTGGTTAAGGTTTTTTGATGAAAATTCTAAATCACAAAGACGCGATGAGTCGGCGTCTCTTGCCTTAACCGAACCGTATTGCCCTACCACCAATCCCCAATCTCTAGTACCTAGTCCCTAATCCCCTGCGCCAGTCATACCACTGTTTAGCACTACGAACTGCAAACCAGAGCAGTATTAAAGCAATTAATCCTCCTTGCCAGGGAGCATCAAAGGCAAAAAGTACTAGAGCAATGCACAAGGTATCTTGAAGAAATACTGCCCACAACGGTAAGCCACGTAACCGATAGAACCAACCAACTTGGACTAACTGGAGTACCAAAGCTAGCAGACCCCCAATTATGGCAATCAGCCAGTTTGGCGTTGCTGTTGCGGTAGCTACTCCTAACCCCATAATTGCGCCCACAAGGGGAGACATAAATAACTGAACTAATTGGAGCAATCTTTGCCCCCATAGCTTTTTTGAAACTAATAATTCAATTAATGACCAACTGGTGAGGCAGCCTAATAATATTGGTGGAGAAATGTGAGATAAAATTGGAACTTGCGACCATAAGTTACTACCCTGCAATAGTCCAATAATCAGCAAAGGTATGCCTATTCTCATTCCTGCTGCGGCAGATGCAGAAAGTGTGGCTAGGATTTCAATCATCAAAGCACTCGTAACACTAATAAATAAGTAAGTATTTGTTTTGTATACTACCCAGTGTTAGCAATAATTCCAGCATCATACAGATTGCAATACTAAATGTTGTTGGTATCTTTATATAGGAATCATATTTGATTTCTAAAAAAATCTCGGTAGTGTTGTAGTGGACTGTCTAGGCTGCCAATCCAGAATCCGTGATGCCCGTACCAGTACCACCGAATCAGCGAAGCGGTTCCCCAGTTGCGTCAACTTGTTTTCAGCTTTTTCTTTTGCGATCGCACTTGACATTCAAGACCCTGAGTCGCTACACAATTTAAGGTTTTTGATACTTACCCAAGCGTATTGGGGCTGGGTATTGGACTCAACCCAGAAGCCCTATAGAAGTCGCAGCTATACAGACAAAAGCTACAGAGGTGGTAATACTAACCAATATTTTGCATTTTGAAGTGCGAAATGTGTCTTTTGTAGTAACTTTTTAATCAATGGTAATTAGTTCGAGAGCAATTTTTTGTCTAGTAATAAGATGCAAAATTTTAGCTATTTTAATTAGCATTATTATTGAATAACTACTTTGTGATTTAGTCAGTATCCAATTACTCGTTTTAGCAGAAAACATCGTTTTACCTATAGAAACACCTTTAAGCTTTTCAAGTATTCTATAATTAGCAATTTTGAATACTGAGCCACAGTTAGGCGCTGTATTATCTTGATGTTCTTTTGCCCAAACTTGTCTTGAAACTAGAGGATTGTCTGTGAATTCTGTTTGTTCAAACTTGAAAACTGCACTCAATATTAGTTTCGAGTGCATACCAGTAAACATAGTTTCCCGATAATCTCGGACAATTTGACTATTTTCAAGTTTTTTTATACATCCATCCTCAAAGAAAGTTACACTTTCAACAAAGTCGTATATTGTACATTCATGTTGTCTTCCTCTACCAGCGTTCATAGCTAAGGCACCGCCAATAGTTGCTGGTACAGACGCAAGATAATAAAAAGAATCCACAGAGTTTTGGTAACAGTACTTTAGTACTTCCATAATTGAAACAGAAGAAGATACTTCGAGTCTGTTATCAGGTAAAGGATTTATGTACTTAGGTAGTTTGTTTTTCAGTACCAATGAGCGAATATTACCTTTTGCAAATAGCGTGTTAGAGCCATTTCCAATTATGTAAATATTTACTTTTTTTTCTTTGGCCCAATTACAGTATTCCTGAAGTTCATCTACACTATTAATCTCTCCTACTCGCTCAAAGTAATGTCGAGTTCTATAGTGTGAAAGACTGTTTGATGTTAAAGACTCAATCTTTAAATTAGACATCTTAACCCTTCTGACTCCTTATTTTATTGCATTCAGCGTGATTTCACTATCGACTACTCCTTGTAAAATCGCTTCAACTAAGCATTTTTTCGATTCTAGGATTTTTGATTCTAGTATTTTAGATACAGGTTCATAGTCAATATCAAGAATTTGCTTATTATTAAGTATTTGGGATTTCAAATTATCTGAATATATCCGATTTTGTAAACCTAAATCAGTAAGTAAATCTGTGACTTTATTCGACTTATCGCTAGGAACAAATGCGGTAAAATTTCTCTGAAAAATAATAGAAAACACAGTACCATGAAAAGTATTAGTTACTATGTAAGATGCTTGGCTATGTAATCCAATCCATTCTTTTGGACCAGCACCTTCTAAATTTATTTGCGCTAATTGATTATGTTTCCCAACTGAAACTATAGTTAGGTTTTGACTTTCTGCAACTAACTTAATAAATTCTTCTTCTTCTTCTCCTATTTCAGCTTGAGTATATAACAAAAGATATTTATCTTTTATTTTTGGTGGCTCTTTTAAGGCATCATATTTAATTAGAAAAGTAGGATCTAAAACTTTTGTAGCTTTCTGATTACATTCATCGGTAATAATTTTTCGGCTATTAGAATCACGAACTAAAATAGTTTGAAATTGATTAATCAAACTATATATTTCTTTGTGATAATCTCCTAATTTTGTTGTATTACCAAAACTTGCCGCATAACTTATCTTACGAGTAGTTTGCTTATTAACAAAATCCAAGAAGAAAGAAGAATTAAATCCTCTAAAAGAATCTAAACACCAGATTTGGTCACTACCACATATTACTACATCATATTTATCACGATAGTATTGCAAGCCTTTTTTATCATAAAACTTCCGGTTACTCAACTTCACATTAGAAATCAAAAATCGTCTCATTTTCCAAGCTCTTGGAATATTCACGAACACTTTTCCAATCCTTTTTAATGGAATTAAAGGTCTGAAATATATCCATGCTATTTTAATAGGTCGATAATCTATTATTTCAACATCATAACCTTGACTATTAAGAAAATTCCAAAGGGCACAAGCTTGTATTGTTGCTCCGTAATTGTCTATATGGTGAAAAGTTAGAATTCCGATTTTCATCTTTGGTACCTCTAATAAATTATGCATCTGGTATTGTTTTGACAGCTAAAACTAAATGAGTGAGTGAGCTAGGAAATATAGGATTTCCATTTATAAAGCCAATCATACTTTTATTGATTGAATTAATTCAGTAAAATTTACCAAAAATTTGTTCATTTTTAAACATAAGTCAGACTAGGATTTCTTTCTTATTTTAATATTCAAACTCCCTACTAAATCAATTAAACGTCTGAAAAGCTTTGGTGATATTACTGAAATAGTAAAAACATAAATTGAGATACCTAATAACAGTGAAATACCTAATAACATCCACGGTTCAAGATATGTTCCAAATAAATATTTAGTTGCTAATATAGTTGCAACCATTACTCCAGAAGCTACTAAAGGTACTATGTACAAACGCAGATAGGTGATTAAATTAATTTTAACAAGTTTATTAATAGCAAATAAGGAAATAGGTAATACTAGATAACCACGCACTACATAAGCAGAAGCAACAGCTACAATACCAAATTTTACTACCAGAGCAAAACCGACGACATTAGTAACTGTATTTATCACTTGTATCCATAATCTCCACGAAGGTTTTCCCAGTGCCAGAATTACAGAATTGTTATAGAAGAAAATTAAGTGAACAGGGCCAAAAAGAGAGAGTACTTGCAATACTGGAATGCTCTGAATCCATTGCTCTCCAAAAAAGACTTTTATAAATTCAGATGCTAATATTGGTACACAAAGAAATACAGGGAAAACAATGAGACTTGTGAATTGAGTAGCACTGTAGAAAGCGCTTATTAAACGTTCTGGTTCTCCTTGTAACCTAGAGAATATTGGTAGCGCAACCTTAGTTGTGGTGCTGATTAAAACATTCAGCATTACTAGCAGCAGTTTATAGGCAATGGAGTAATAGCCTAATGCAACTAGTCCCAAAAAGTAGCCAATTAGTAGGTCGTCGGCTCGGCGATTGAAAAAGTTAATGAGGTTAAATGCAGATATATTAATTCCAAAGTTAAAAAGCTCTTTACCATGTGTGGCAGAAAATTTGAATCCTGGTCGCCAATCGCTAAGTCGCCACAAGACTAAAACTTGTACCAAACTACTAGATAATTGTTGTCCGACAAGACTCCAAACACCAAAGTTTAAAAAAGCCATCACTACGCCAACTATTCCACCTATTATCACAGATAATAGTGAGCGCATTGCTAAACTTTTAAAGTCAAACTGACGTTCAAGAATCGCTTGCTGTACACCGCTCAAACCACTGAATGTAAAACTTATAGATAACCACTGAATAATTGGTATTAACTGCGGTTGCTTAAAGAAATCGGCTGCTAATCCAGCGCAAGCAGCACTTAACACAGTCAAGACTACACTTATTCCTAAAGTTATCCAGAATGCAGTGTCTAAATGTTCTGTATCTACATCTTCACGCTGGATAATTGCTACAGAAAATCCTTGATCAAGAAAAATTTGTGCAAATTCAATAAAAATATATGCTAGAGCAATTAAACCAAAAGTTTCTGGATTAAGTAAACGAGCTAGTATAAAGAAAACAACTAAAGAGACTGCTTGGCGTCCCCAACTGTCAATAGCAGTCCAAATTACACCTTTAACAGCCTTTTGTCGTAAGTTTGATGAATCTTTAGATGATTCCATTACAGAGTTTACCGATAAAAGAACCTACAGTATTATATAGCTTTGATATTCTTCAGCAGTGGTCTATCTCATTAATTTAGATGTTGTGTGAAAGTTAGTAGTCAGCACCTCTAAACTTTAAGATTGACTGAACTTGCCACTCACTACAAACCACACAAAATTAACGACATAGAGTTTTAGGAGACAGATGAA
>JBGTMK010000759.1:0-12079 GCA_041743605.1 Nostoc sp. | reverse complement strand
AGTAACCAAAAGTTCTGCAACTTCCAAGCATAAAAAAGTAAACTGTAAAAAAAGAATATTCCCAGAATGTGTAGAGTAATATTAATTGGATGTTGATGTTTAAGAATAAAAATATCCCAATAGTCTGTAAAAGGATGATCTATAATTTGATTATTAATCCGATTTCTCAAACTTTGTTGAGTATTAAAATTCATATCAAAACCTTACCAAATTTCACCTCGCTGCATCACCAATTTTCCTCAGATATCGTCTGGGAATTTCTTCACATCCAAGCCTAGATAATTTCTTGGCAACTTCTCTATAGTTCATTTGGTAGAGATAATTGTTTCTATCAAGGCTGGTGAGTTTTGGTCTACAGATTGTAGGTTGTGAGGAACCTCTTTACCTAAATCTTCATACACTTCAAGAACCGCTTCAAATGCATCTCTAGCATTCACTAAAACTTCATCCACAGAGTTCCCCTCAGTTATCAGTTCTGGCAAAAGCGGAGAAGTTACCGTAAACCCACCCTCTGGCTGAGGTGTAAGTAGTAGTGGAATTTTGTAGAGCATAACTAGATTTGTTTATTTACTGATTTCAAGTTAACAGCATCATAGCATTGCCAAAATCGTTGGGTTGTGTAGTGTATCAGATTTCGTTGCTATACCCTGTTTGAAACTCAGCGATGTCTACGACGGGCTACGCCTACGCACTTTATCCACCGTAGGCATCGCTTTCATAAAAATAGTGCTTTATATTTCGTTAACATAGCCTACAAAAACAAAGAGCGATATAATTTATACCTTAATAGTCATTATCAGCCACACAAATACCTTTACATTTAATACCGTTTGTAGCAGTGCGCTGACAATGAGGACATAGAACTTTTTCGTTTTCTGTTTCTTTATTTATGTTTATACTAGTGCTTGCCTGTAGCTTGTCTTTTTCGGTCTGGAGCTTTTCACTCATAAGAATCGAGAAATTATTCGCTGTTTAAATTTTACAAGTTATTGAGAAGTGATTATCTCTGAGGCACAATTGCTGAATAAAGCGATCGCTCCACCGCCGTAGGTATTACTCTCATAAAAATAGTGCGTTATGTTTCGTTAACGTAGCACAGGAATAGCGATCGCACTCAACTACCTGGCTGTAACCAACCCTTGATAGCCGCTTTGACAACTTTAAGATACTTATTCTCTAAGATAAACTCGTCAATTGCTGTTTCACCACTTGCTTGGAGCGCACCAGCGACACGACGCTTGAAACTTGGAGTAGTTTCATCGTTAACATAAGCCACTTTTTCTAGCTCAGTTGCAGTCGGATTCGTTTGTTCTAACTGGTTCAAGAGTTGCTGAATCTCCTCGGCTGCTTCCGCAAGAGTCTTCTTCGATTCGGATAAATGGATATGCTGATTTGCTTGCTGTCGTGCGTTACCGGAAACTTGGTTTGCAAAATTGCCCACGTTTGCTCCACGAAGGTCATTTTTGAAAGATTCTGAGCTTGATTGACTTTCGGATGAAGAATTTTGCATTTGTGACTGCTCTATATTATTAATAATCTGAATGAAACCACTATAATCTTGTTTAGCAGCAGTCTGTTTCTCTTCTTGAGAGAAAACCATTCCATCTTCTTCTAGCTTTAAAGCCCATTCCAGGATCACATCTCTAACAGACTCCACAATCCTTTTTAAACTTGCATTGCTGATGCTAATTTTTACCGAAGTATCCACAAGAGAAGCCAAAAATGATTCTACTGTGGGCGGCAGTTGGAAATTTAATTTATTATCTGCATCATTAGTCAAAGTATATAGTTCACTAATTGATTGCCTAATAGAGCAATTACAAACGGTTTCAAAAAAATTTAAAATATCCTGGTCATCCGTGACTATTTGATGCCACCCATGATAGGGATTCCATGCTCTAAGTTGACCTCTCACAACTCGATATTCAGGTATTGGATGCCCTTTATACCCATTGAGTTCCAACTCGATCCATTCTTGAAATTGCCTGATGTTTAGCTTCCTAGCAACTACATAAGCCTTACGGAGAAGAATTAGGACAGAAATAGAAGGGTTGAGGGCATCTCTTTGTAGTTCTAGGACTATTGAATTCACAAGTATTTCACCTTATCTCAAACATTGGGATCAAGTAAAGCTATATCCGTTTAGTGCGAAGAGTGCGATCGCTGTAGGCATCGCTCTTCAGATAAAGTTCCCTTTTATAGGTATATTATATCAATATATCAGATATGATATAAATACAGCATGGGAGATCAAAGTAAGCCTTTAGTTTGGTTACATGGTGAAGTTAAAACCCCACCTTTCACTCAAGAAGCACGCATAGAAACAGGTGTTCTGCTCAGACAATTACAGGAAGGTGAATCCCTTGGGTTGCCACATTCACGCCCTATGCCAAGTATAGGAATTCACTGTTATGAATTACGTATTAGAGATACAGATAAAAACTGGAGAATCATTTATCGAATTGATGACGATGCAATCTTGATTGTTGAAGTCTTTAATAAAACAACGAGAACAACATCCAAGAAGATAATTGAGGTTTGCAAAAAGCGTCTGAGCAAATACGATACTGATCAACAGGAGTAATGTGATGGATCAAGCCAAGAGAGAACGTTTGGAATCTAAAGGTTGGAAAATTGGCACAGTTTCAGATTTTTTGGAGTTAACACCCGAAGAAAATATCTTGGTTGAAATTAAGCTAGCTCTCAGCCAAAACTTGAAGGAGCGTCGGCAAAAACTGATGACTCAAAGTGAACTCGCTGATAAAATTAGTTCTAGCCAACCTCGGATTGCTAAAGCTGAAAATGGCGATGCTTCAGTGTCAATTGAATTGTTGATTCGGGCAATGTTAGCAACAGGTGCAACTCCTCAAGATATTGGACAGGTGATTGCTGGTGTGGGATAAAAGCAATTTAATGCTCCCCTCTCAAGCCTCCGCATGAGATAATTCAACAAGGAAACAAAACAGTTCCCAACTTTTCACGCCCCAAGCGATCGCTCACTTTCCCCCGACAAACAACCTGAACTCCATTAATATAAACCCCTTGCACAATCTCATCTGAACCACGCTTAACCATCCGAGGTTCACCATCTAAAACGGGATCTGATATCTGCACCTGCGGGCTAATTGGCTGATTTAAAGCATTGGGATCGAGTAAAACTATATCCGCTTTCGCACCAACTTTGAGAACTCCCGTATCAAGACGAAACCAACCAGCAGGTTCTCCCGTAACGCGGCAAATCGCAGCTTCAGGTGAAAGAAACTTCGTTGTAACTGCTTGTTTGAGCAAAGACAAAGCTCCATCATAGTAGCCCAGGTTACGGACGTGAGCGCCAGCATCAGTAAAACCAGGCAAAATATGAGGATGTTGCATCATCGCTAAACGGGGTTTTAGGCGATCATTTGCTCCTGTCGCCACCCAGCGTAAATCTGTATCGTATTTTTGTAATGCGTGGATAAATAAATCCACTGGTTCTTGTTGCTTTTGACAAGCAATTTCTGCAAAACTTAACCCTTGCCAGCTTGCTTCAGGACAGTGAATAACTTCCATTAAATCTAACTGACGATGGAATGATTTACGCCGTTTACTGAGCCATTCTTGGCGAAACTGACGACGAAAAATTTCCGATGCCCATAGTTGTTGCCTTTCCTCTCGTGACTGACAGCCATTGAGTTGTGCGCCTGTGGAGAATTCTTCAAATAAGGGAGTCACAGATCCATCAGAGTAAATGGTGAAAGGTTCGGTTAGGGTTTGAAAGCGCACATTACCATTTAGAAGCCGATTCCAAATAAAAAGTAGGGGGGAAAATATTTGCCATAGTTTGCGATCGTGTACGGCATCTAACGCTGAGAGGACTGTTAGCCGCAGTGGTTTTTGTCCAATCCCTGAACCCATCCGCAGAATATCCACAAAAGAAGCGAGTCTTTGTAAATTGGGTGTGACTTGAAAAACACGTTGGCTACGCCGACATAAATCCGCTAACATTGCATATTCTTTAAATTTGGCGTGTTGAGAAGGAATTGTGCAACCTTGCCATTCTCCACTCATCCGATGCCAGGGAAACATATCAATAGAAATGCCAATAAAGCCAGCATCTATTGCATCTCTGGCTATGCGCTGCATAAGATTTAGTTCAAATTTTGTCGGCTGAACCGTTAAACTACGTTCTAATCCCATCACATGAGCGCGTAAGGCACTGTGTCCAAACATTGGGGCAACATTGGGGCCAAGGGGTAACTGTTGTAAATGCTGTAAATATTCTGCTGGTGTCTGCCAGGAAACTGACTTTTGTAGCCATTTTGCAATCAGCCGATGGGAAAGTGTCTCTACCCTCTGAAAAATATCAGCCAGGATTTGGGGTTCTGCGATCGCAACAGACAAGCTACAGTTACCAATAACCACGCTGGTAACACCATGACGAACTGATTCGCTCAATCCTGGTGCAATTTCTAACTCTAAATCGTAATGAGTATGAATATCTATAAATCCAGGTGTCACCCATAACCCCGAAGCATCAACCACTTCACGCGCTGGGGTAGTTAAGGAGGGTACAAGGGTGACAATGCGGCCGTTTTGAATGCCGATATCTCCGCGAACAGGTGGAGAGCCTAAGCCATCGAAAATTAACCCGTTTTGAATCAGCAAATCTAACATGATTATTTGTTGCCCTTGTTTGCTCTACTCTCCACTTAAACGTCGAAGCTGATCTCGAAAATAGCAGAAACTTGGTGATTGATTATTGCCAATGTCCATAAGGGGAGATATCCGTTCAGCCCAAATTGCTTTCTCTTTACCAATTACCTGATAAGCAAGTTTAGATAACTTTTGGCAACCACCGGAATATACTGCGTCAGCTAACTTCTCCCATGTGCCACAAATCTCATCGTTGGTGTATGAATTTAGAACTGCTTGTTTTGCACTCGGATAAGCTGCCTTCACTGCTGCTAAATCACCCAAGTACCATGCTTCTCCTTCCTCAATAGCAATACAAAATTGTGTCTTTGGCTTAGGATTACAAGAATTTACGAGTTCAAGTAGTTCTTTGCGAAAAGTACTCAGGCATCGGTCATCAAGATCGCAAATGATTATGAGGACAGCAGGGAAATAAGATAATGTTTTACCGTAGCCTTGAATAAGTCGTGGTAACTGGTCGAGCAAAATTCGTTTTTTGGGATCAGAAGTAGATGTTAGATTTTTAGGAATACGCCCTATTCCTTTGTAATGATGGATATTAAATGTGTGTTGTTCGGTGTTAATAATTTTTGGGACAAGAATCTCAAGAGCAATTTTACCGGAAATATCCTCAACGAGTATCTCAAAGTGCATATACTCAACTTGCATCCAAATAGTCACTGTACCAAAGTCCGCCAAGAGGTAAACCTTCAGAAACAAGGTTATTGATCAGAGGATCTTCACTAGCTCGCTTAATTTTCGCAAATCCATCCTCGCCCTTTTCCAAGACCCAAACCTCGTCAGGTTCAAGGGCATCTACAAAATATGGCTGATGTGTTGTTACAAATATTTGTGAGCCACCTTTATGACCTGTTGCGTGTTCCCTAAATTCTCGCGCTAGGGTTTCTAAAAGTTTATGATAAAGTCCATTTTCTGGTTCTTCAATACACAAAAATGGTGGTGGTGAGGGATCTTCTAACAAGAGGAGATAAGCGAATACCTTAAGTGTTCCATCTGACATATTTTGAGCATAAAATGGATCTTGAAAACCCTTGTCGTTGAAACGCAGTAGGAGTCTTCCGTCTGGACTTCTTTCGGTGCTAATTCTGTTGACACCTGGAATTTTGCTAGATATTTTTTCAAGTATGGATTGAAACTTTTTAGGATGTTCTCTCTCCATAAACTGAACTACATTGCCCAAATTATCGCCATGAATATTCAAATGCTTTTGTGGCCCAGCCAGAGGCAAACTTCGTGCAGCATCTGGAGTAAAATAGCTTAAATACCATCCTTCAATAAATCTCCTAAATACAGAAATTCTTGGGTGTTGTTTGAGTGAACCCAAAGTTGCAATTCCCAGTTTTCGCTTATCGTCAAGTTCAACTACTTCGGTTTCTTTACTCTCTTCTTCTGCTTCACCTCTCTGTATTTTTTCTATTAATTTTGACAAATCAAAATCACCTTCTTCTGCCTCAACTTGTTTGCCTTCTTGTTCGCCCTTCCATGCGATTCCTCTACCTTCATTGAGTATTAAAAAAGAAAAAGGTTGTCCCTTACTTTGTCCTTTTCTTCGTTGTCTGAGTCTTTCCCTCTTTACATAAGGTCTTCCAGAGGAGTCAATATCTATCGCCAACTCATAGGTAATTGGTCGGGCATTACGATCCTCTTTATAATAAATATCAAACTCAATACTTCCCTCTTGTCCTTGGGAACGAATTCTCTCAAAGCCCCCACGGCCACGAGAATCACACGCTTCCTCTACTCCATTTTTCAAACAGTCGGCAAGAAAGCCAAAAGTATCGAAAATGGTGCTTTTTCCCACACCGTTTTTACCGATGACTGCTGTCATTGATGTTAAAGGCTTGGCATTCTGTGTGTTCCACAACTTTCCCAAAGTGATATCGCGAAGAACTCTATAATTTCTTACCCTAAAGCCTTCTACTTTAGACATTTAAGCCCCTCTGCTCAACTAAAATAATCCTACAAGTTGCTCCAATTATCTGACAATTCGATAAATTTAACACTATATTTCATTTTATTTATGCCATTCCACCACTATGCTCAGTTTTCACCCAGCGCGATCGCTCTTTTTGCACACACATCTTTAAAGTTGTCACAATCATCACAGGAATCCAATGCACCATGTATGATGAGCCTTGAATTGTTGCCCAAATCAAAGACCATCCTCGTAAATTTTGAAATTTGTAAAGTCCAGCTATAAAGGCAATTGTCAAAATGATGCTGAGTAGTGTTTGCAGTGGAAACAGAACTGGGTGATGGCTATAAAATATTGTCCAAAGTAAATCTGGGATTAGTCCAATTGGTAGAAGAAATTGCAATAGAAAAAACAATAGTAAATCAATTTCTTTCGCCCAACCTAAAGTCAGAATTTGCGGAAAATAATCCAGGTAACGCTGATAGCCACCTTCAGCCCAACGACAGCGTTGATTCCAAAGTTTTTCCCAAGTAGTTACACCTTCTTCCTGAATTGATGGAACTGTAACAAACTCAATTTCCGCACCTGCTAAATAGAGTTTGAAGCAAAGATCCAAATCATCGGTGACAGTATTCTCATTCCAACCTTGACACTTTTCTAACAATTCCCGACGAACTAACATCCCATTACCCCGCAGTTCAGACATACCACCAATAGCAATGCGATGGGTTTGCAAAAAGCTATCACAGCACATTTCCATCTGCTGGCAACGGGTTAAAAAATTGGTATTAGCATTAGAAATCGCTTTTCGTACTTGCACTGCACTGATCGCTTGCTTCTGAAACAGAGGTACTGTTTGCCGGAGAAAATTGGCAGGTAATTGAGCATCTGCATCGCAGACTAAGATAATTTCCCCTTGGGTAAAGGGAAACACGGCATTCAGCGCCCCTGATTTACCACCTTTTGATTCCCGTTGATGAACTTGTAAAGCTGGAAATTGAGTTTGTAATTCCCTCAAAACTTGGGGAGTTTCATCGGTACTACCGTCATCAACGACCCAGATATCTAGGCGATCGCTTGGGTAATTCAATTGGTATAAGCTGTAAACTAGACCAGCCAAGACTAGACTTTCATTTTTAGCCGGAACTAAAATCGAGACTGACGGTAAATAAATCTCATTCTCCATCACCGCTGCCGCTGTTTTTGCTAACAGCATTCGTAACGTTTGCACAGTCAGAATTGCCGTTAATCCCAGCATCAACCATTGGGTTTCTGGTAGCCAGTGCAGCAAACTCACGCTACTCCAGACTAATAAAACTACTAGGGTTGCTTTGAGACGGTGATGAAAGCTAATATTTTTACTGGGCTGATAAGTGTTTTTTCCCACTTTATTTGCTATATCTTTTCGGTTTCGGTTGGTTGTTCAGTCCTACGACGTAATAGTAGTATCGTCACTACTCCCAAAAGGAAACCGCGCACCCCCGCTGCAACTGCTCGAATCCGCCCCAATTGTTGAGCAGTATTTAATACCGGGTTATCCAGCAGATTGGAGGAGAAATGCAGCGATTGAATCGTCCATTTATCTTGGAGTTTTTGCAGCACTGCTGTCCATCGCAACGCCATATCAGCCGCTTTGCCATCTTTGAAAGAGAAGGATGCGTAGGCGTAGCCCGTCGTAGACATCGCTTCTCCAGAGGCAACATCTATTTCTGGAGTGAGAAATGTTCTGATACTATCTCCCTTTAGGCGGCGATCACCGCTATTTTTTGTGGCTGTAGTTTTGTAAATTTTCAGTAAAAATACTTCTTTAGGTTTTAGTTAACCTTCGCTTAGTGATTGGTTAATCTAAAACTCGTAAATTTGCGGATGTACATTGATAGTTCATCTAACTCAGCGTGACCTTAGTCTACTCGACACAGAAATAATAAAAATCCACACACCTAGTGACAAGTCTAGTGGAGTTATTTTCATGCGATCGATTGGCAGTAAGGAGTATCTGACTTGTCTGACTGACATCGAAAAGTTAAACATCTAAACATTCCTCAAACCATGACTATCAAAAAGCTTATCGGCCTACTAACTCCATCTGCCATTTTGTTGGGAGCAATGACAACTCCAGTAGCAGCATTGACGCTCAAACCTATTGGTACTTACAGTACAGGTATCTTTAATGCAGGGGGAGCAGAAATTTCTACTTATGACCCTGTGACTCAAAGACTGTTTGTAACCAATGGAAGTACTAGCAGTATTGACATCCTCAATATCAGTGACCCAACTCAGCCCTCACTCTTTAAGTCTATCGATATTACATCCTATGGTGGCGGTGCTAACAGCGTCGCCTTCAAGAATGGCTTATTAGTGGCTGCGGTGCAAGGAAATGTCACCCAAGACCCAGGTAAAGCTGTATTTTTCAACGCCAACGGTGATTTCTTAAATTCTATCACCGTGGGAGCATTACCAGATATGCTCACCTTCACACCCGATGGAACTCGTGTGTTAGTGGCGAACGAAGGTGAACCCAATAGTTACAATCAGCCTGATAGCGTTGACCCAGAAGGCTCAGTCAGTATTGTTAATATTAATGATATTAATAATTTGAGTGTCATTAACGCTGGCTTCACCAAATTTAACAGCCAGGTGGATCAGCTACGATCTTCGGGAGTGAGAATCTTTGGCCCTAATGCTACCGTGGCTCAAGATTTAGAACCAGAATATATCACTGTTTCCGAGGACTCTACTAAAGCTTGGGTATCGTTGCAAGAAAATAATGCGATCGCAGTCCTCGACCTACTCCAAAATGAAATTACTGACATTCTGCCTTTAGGTTTTAAAGATCATAGCCTACCAGGAAATGGCATTGATGCTAGCGATCGCGATGATACTATCAACATTGCTAACTGGCCAGTTTTAGGGATGTACCAACCTGATGGTATAGCTTCCTACCAAGTCAACGGCAAAACCTATATTGTCACAGCTAACGAAGGTGATGCTCGTGACTACGATGGTTTTTCAGAAGAAGTAAGGGTGGGTAATTCTGATTATGAACTCGACACCACAGTTTTTCCTAATGCTAGTGCTTTAAAAGAAAATAGCAACCTGGGTCGTTTAACAGTCACCAACACTCTTGGCGATGAAGATGGTGATGGTTTGTTTGAAAAGATTTACGCTTTTGGTGGTCGTTCTTTCTCAATTTTGGAGTGGGATGAAGCTACAGGTACACTCAAGCAAGTTTACGACAGTGGCGACGACTTTGAGCAAATTACTGCCCAACTGCTACCTGACTTCTTTAACTCTAATCATGAAGAGAGCAACTTTGATGACCGTAGCGACAACAAAGGCCCAGAACCAGAAGATGTCGAAATTGCTGAAATTAACGGTCGCTTTTATGCTTTCGTGGGGTTAGAGCGCATTGGTGGTGTAATGGCTTATGATATCACCGATCCACTCAATCCTACTTTCGTTAACTATGTTAACAATCGTGATTTCACAGTTAGTCCAACTATAATCGATCAAACTAATCCAGCAGTGGGAGACTTAGGTCTAGAAGGGCTATTATTTATCTCAGCCGCCAATAGTCCCAATGGTAAATCTTTGCTGGTGACAGCAAATGAAGTTAGTGGAACTACAACAATTTTCTCAATTGATGATGCAAAATCTGTACCTGAGCCTGGAACTATCTTTGGCTTTTTGGCAACTGCCATCATGGGCATTTTGAAATTTAGGCACAAGAGTTAGATTACTTAACAAATAAGTATAGAGAGTTGAAAGGGAAAAGATAAATTCTTTTCCCTTTTCTCAAATCCCTAGTACATCACAACTGAAGTGAGGTCATGGACTCTGACTAAGTATTTAAATATTGAAGCGGCTACTAATCAAAGTCTGTAGGTAAATCTGGATTGCGGTAATGCTGGAAAAGCCTGGTGATTTGTGCTGGTGTCACACGTCCTAGAGAAAGTTCTGGTAAAGCATCTTTAGGGAAAAAATCTACTTCTTCAGTTTCAATACTTGATGATGGAGAACCGCCGATAATTTCACAGTGAAAAAATAGTTTGTAAACATAAAACGGAAACGGTGGATGTCCCTGTTTGTCTCTGTCATAGACTGCTAGTAGTTTGATAGCTCGTGCTTGATATCCAGATTCTTCATATACTTCTTTTACAACTACCTCACTGGGAGACTCGCCAACATCAGCCCATCCACCAGGTAAAGTCCAGCAGCCGTCTGATCTCTCTTTGACTAACAATATATTATCATCACGAAAAATAGCTGCTCGCACATCAACCTTGGGAGTTGCATATCCTAGTTCACGGCTAAATAAATCGAGGACATCGCTGTGTTCTACATTTGAGTAAGTCGCCATAATTTCTGTGGCGATCGCTCGTAATTGTTTGTAACGTTCAATATCAAAAACACCCTCAGAATAAGTTAACCCATTTTGAGCGATCGCTTGTAACTTTTGCGCCCATTCCAGCCATTTTGTTTCCATATATTATTTTTCTCATATTGGGGATTGGGTGCTGGAGATTGAGTAGTGGAGATTGGGTACTGGGGATTAGAAAATAGGATTTCTAATCTTTTTCCCAAGTCCCCAGTTCTTAATTACGCATCATCTAAAGCTGCAATTCCAGGCAATACCTTGCCTTCAAGTAACTCCAAGCTAGCGCCGCCGCCAGTGGAGATGTGGCTCATTTGGTCGGCTAAACCAACCTTTTCCACAGCCGCTACTGAGTCACCACCGCCGATAATGGTGGTTGTGCCAGTTTTGCTAATTTCAGCAAGAGTATGAGCGATCGCTTCTGTACCTGCTGCAAACTTATCAAACTCAAACACACCCATTGGCCCGTTCCAAATTACCGTTTTGGTATCTGCAAGGGCTTCTTGGAAAAATTTCACCGAGTCTGGCCCAATATCCAAACCCATCCAACCATCGGGGATATTTTCAATGCTAACGGTTTGAGAATTGGCATCAGGAGCAAAGTTATCTGCCAATACCACATCTGTGGGAAGCAATAAAGCAACACCACGTTCCTTAGCCTTAGCTTCCAAAGACTTCGCTAATTCCAGCTTGTCTTCTTCTACCAACGACTTCCCGACATTCAAACCACGGGCTTTGTAGAAGGTGAAAATCATCCCACCACCGATGATCAGCTTGTCGCACTTCTCCAACAGGGTTTCAATTACGCCAATTTTGCTGGAAACCTTGGAACCACCAATAATTGCCGCCAAAGGACGTTGGGGATTTTCAATGGCGTTTTGCAGATATTGCAATTCCTTCTCAACCAAATATCCAGCCACAGAAGGGCTGAGGAATTTAGTCACACCTTCAGTAGAAGCATGAGCGCGGTGTGCAGTACCAAAAGCATCATTTACATAAAAATCAGCATTAGCTGCCAATTTTTTCGCAAATTCTGGATCGTTTTTCTCTTCTTCTTTATAAAAACGGACATTTTCGAGTAACAGCACTTGGCCATT
>JBGTMK010000758.1:0-14763 GCA_041743605.1 Nostoc sp. | reverse complement strand
TCTGTTGAGTGAGCAAGAGTCCTAATTATGTCAACTAAACCACCTCCACCACCTCGCAAACCAAGCAAAGGTGAACCCCCTAGCATTAAGGAAACAAAAGATAATTTAGAGAAGCCCGATCCAGGTGAAATTTCCAACCTGAATTTTAAAGTACCTGCCGAGTTTAAAAAGGATTTTAAGATTGCGGCTGCTACCTACGGTTGTACCCAAGTCGAGCTATTGCAACGGATCTTCAAATACTGGACAGATAATCATGGCTAATCAAGATTCGTCATTTAGCGAAAAAACGAAAAGACGATTTATTGCTTTCTTATTTTAGCGATTTCTAATTTCGTGGTTTTCAACACAAGAGATATACTGACAAAGCATTAGTGTCAGAAACTCGGCTGAATCGGTTTAACAGGGCAATGTCCGACTTAGCAGTGATCGCAGATTATTTAAAGGAGTAGTATTTTAGTGGCGCGTGGTCAGAAAAAAACCGAACCGAAAAACGGTAACGGAGCGAAATCAAATTTTGAGCAAACCCTTTGGTTCGCTGCGGATAAGCTGCGGGGACACATGGACGCAGCTGAGTATAAGCACGTTGTCTTGGGGTTAATTTTTCTGAAATATATTTCCGATGCCTTCGGTGAACTTTACAACATATACTCAGAGCAACCCCACGTTGATCCAGAAGACCGCGATGAGTACACTGCTGAAAATGTGTTCTGGGTTCCCAAAGAAGCACGATGGTCATTTTTGCAAGCTAACGCCAAACAGCCGACTATTGGTAAATTGCTAGATGAGGCGATGGATGCCATTGAAAAGGAGAATCCATCGCTCAAAGGCGTGTTACCCAAAGATTACAATAAGCCAGCCCTAGATAAATATCTGCTGGGAGAAATCATTGACCTGATTGCCAAGATTGGGCTAGGAGATGCAGAAAGCCGTTCTAAAGATGTATTGGGGCGAGTTTACGAATATTTCTTAGGACAATTCGCTAACGCAGAAGGTAAGAGAGGCGGACAGTTCTATACCCCTGGCTGTGTGGTACGGCTGTTAATAGAAATGATTGAACCCTACAAAGGGCGCATTTATGACCCTTGTTGCGGCTCTGGCGGAATGTTTGTGCAATCCGAGAAATTTGTAGAAGCCCACGGTGGGAAGGTTGGGGATATCTCAATTTACGGGCAAGAATCCAACCCGACAACTTGGAAGCTGTGCAAGATGAATTTAGCATTGCGGGGGATTGAAGGGAATATCGGCGATTACAATGCTGATACCTTTAAAAATGACTTGCACAAAGACCTAAAAGCTGATTTTATTCTGGCGAATCCTCCCTTTAACATGAGTGATTGGGGTGGGGAGAGTCGACAAGAAGATGCCCGATGGAAAGGGTATACTGCACCCCCTGTAGGTAATGCGAACTACGCCTGGGTTCTCCACATGATACATCACCTTGCGCCCAATGGTATTGCTGGTTTTGTGTTGGCGAATGGTTCGATGAGTTCTAATCAGTCGGGAGAGGGTGATATTCGCAAAGCCATCATTGATGCGAATTTAGTGGATTGTATGGTGGCGTTGCCAGGACAATTATTTTACAACACCCAAATTCCCGCTTGTTTGTGGTTTTTGGCACGGAATAAGAAAAATGGCTTGTTCCGCGATCGCACTGGGGAAACATTATTTATCGATGCGCGGAAGATGGGGGTTTTACTTGACCGTGTACACCGGGAATTGACGGTTGAAGATATAGCTCGGATTGCCCAACTTTACCATGCTTGGCGCGGTGAAAAGGAAGCGGGTAACTATGAGGATATCCCTGGTTTTTGTAAAAGTGCCAAGTTAGAAGAGATTGTCTCACATGGTTATGTTCTCACGCCGGGGCGATATGTCGGGGCAGAAGAAGTTGAGAATGATGATGAGGCGTTTGAGGAGAAGATGCTGCATTTGACGAGGAAATTAGAGCAGCAGTTTGAGGAATCTGCAAGATTAGAAGATGCTATTAGAAAGAATTTGCGGGGGTTGGGATATGGAAATTGATTCCGCAAATAATTGGCAGGAATTTGCAATTAACGATTTAAAAGCTAAAACTAATTCAGCTATTGCAATCGGCCCGTTCGGTTCCCGAATGAAAAGTGATTGCTATCAGTCTTATGGTGTATCCGTAATTCGGGGTAATAATCTTTCTGACACAAAAAATTTTAAAGGTGAGTTCGTCTATATTTCTGAACAAAAGGCTGATGAACTTCGTTCATCTAACGTTTTTGCTGGTGATTTAGTTTTTCCACACCGAGGTTTAATTGGCGAAGTTGGGATTGTTCCTGCTAATTACAACAAGCGATATGTTCTTTCAAGTAGCTTGATGAAGCTAACTTGTAATCGCAATCTTGTAGAACCTTTATACTTATTCTATTTTTTCAGATCACCTACTGGTCGGCACGAACTTCTTAAGAATACGTCACAGGTTGGTACTCCTGGTATTGCAACACCATTAACATCTCTGAGGTCAATACGCCTTAAATTACCTCCCCTCCCTGAACAAAAAGCGATCGCCCACATCCTCGGCACACTCGACGACAAAATCGAACTGAACCGGGAGATGAACCAGGCGCTGGAAGCAATGGCACAGGCAATCTTCAAATCCTGGTTTGTGGACTTTGACCCCGTTCGCGCCAAGATGGAAGGACGACAACCCGCAGGGATGGATGCTGCAACTGCTGAACTTTTCTCTGATGAGTTTGAGGAGTCGCCGTTGGGAATGATTCCGAAGGGCTGGCGGTTTAGTTCTCTTGGCGAACTTTTTTCCAAAGAGAAAAACTGTGTTCTAACAGGGCCGTTTGGCAGCAACCTGCACGCTTCCGATTATCGATCAGAAGGAGTACCACTTATTCTTGTTAAGCACGTAAACGCTGGTAGGATTTTAGATGAAGACTTACCGCTTGTAGGAAAGCATAAAATTTCTGAACTAAATAGATATCGCTTGAAGCTAGGCGATATTGTATTTACTCGTGTTGGAGCAGTTGGTCGGTCAGCTTATGTTTATCCAAAATATGAAGGATGGTTTATTTCTGGTCAAACCCTTCGTGTTCGAGTCCCAGACACTAGCATTTTAAACTCTCGTTATTTGGCTCAAGTATACTTACAACCATCGTTTATGGAGATGGTTGACAACTATGCTTTAGGAACAACACGCCCTTCTTTGAACACAAGTATTTTACAGTCATTTAAGTTTTTAACACCCATTCCAGAATTACAAAATTGTTATGTCCAATTAGTAAATCCTTTAGACAACCAAATACAAAATAATTTTGACGAGTCCCGCAGCCTCGCATCTATCCGCGACACCCTACTACCCAAACTCCTATCAGGCGAAATCCGCGTCAAAGAAGCGGAGAAAGTATTAGAGGCGCTGACATGACCAGAGTTTATTTAGATACAAGTATTTATAACCGCCCTTTTGATGACCAAACACAGCCAAAAGTATTTCTAGAAACACAAGCTGTCATCTTAATTTTACAAATGCTCGAAGCAAAGTTAATAGAATTAGTTAGTTCTTCAGTTCTAGAATATGAAAATAGCCGTAACCCGTTTCCTGTAAATCAGCAGTCAATGGAGCGATACTTACAAATAGCTACATTGAGAGTATTACTAGATGAAAACATTAGAGCGAGAGCAAAACAACTAGAGCAACAAGGGATTAAAGCCATTGATGCTCTCCACGTTGCTTGTGCGGAAGCTTCTCAAAGTGATTATTTTATCACTTGCGATAGGAGATTAATCAATCGCTGTCAAGGTTTAAGACTCAAAACAATCAACCCGACTGATTTTATTTTGGATATAGAAGATGACAATTAAAGTTATTAACGAGCAGCAAAACTTACAAGAAGTAATACAGGTTCTACTCACACATTTAGAGCCATCCAAGGTGATGAAATTTTGGGCAGCTTGTAAATTAGGCGAAGGTGATTATTTACAACTAAAAGACAAACTGTTCGCTCAAGAGGATGTTGATAGTTTATATGAAAAAATCAAAGCTTATCAAGACAATGAGTGACATTGCTAAAAACTATACTTACAATGAGGTGTACACGTAACCTCATATAAAATTATACCGATGGCAAGGCTAACCGAAGGCGATGTGGAAGCCGCTACACTCGAATGGTTTGAACAATTAAACTACTCTACTCTCCACGCCTCGGAAATTGCCCCCGACGAACCTAACGCCGAACGCCAAGACTATGCTGATGTAGTTCTTCTTCCCCGGCTGCGTTCCTCCCTAGAAATAATTAATCCCCAAATTCCCAGCGACGCAATCGAAGAAGCCATTCGCAAAATTACCCGCGCCGAAACCCTCAATGTATTTGAAAATAACCGCCGCTTCCATAAATTCCTCACAGATGGCGTAAATGTTGAGTACCAGACACCCGAAAGAGTTGTCTACGACCAAGTTAAATTAATTGATTTTACCAACCTGGATAATAACGACTGGCTGGTAGTTAATCAATTTACTGTTATTGAAAATAAAAAAGACCGCCGTCCTGATGTCGTAGTATTTATCAATGGTTTACCTTTGGGTGTAATTGAACTGAAAAATCCAGGTGATGAAAACGCCACGATTAAAGGTGCATTTAAGCAACTCCAAACTTATAAACAGGATATTCCTGCCCTATTTCCCTACAACGAAATTATTATAGTCTCAGATGGAACGGAAGCCAGAGTGGGAACCCTCACCGGCGATTGGGAATGGTTCATGCCTTGGCGCACAATTGAAGGTGATGAAATTGCCCCTAAAAAGACCGCAGAACTGGAAGTATTAATTAAAGGTATTTTTGAAAAACACCGCTTCCTCGACTTGCTAAAACACTTCATTGTTTTTGAAGTGGACGGTAGCGACATTATTAAAAAAATGGCTGGCTACCACCAATTCCACGCTGTGAATAAAGCCATTGAACGGACTATAACAGCCACATCACCATCAGGCGATAAAAAAGTGGGTGTAGTGTGGCATACCCAAGGCAGTGGTAAGAGTTTAACAATGGCATTCTACGCCGGAAAAATCATTCAGAATCCAGAAATGGCAAACCCAACTCTGGTTGTTCTCACAGATCGCAATGATTTAGATGACCAATTATTTACTACTTTTGCTGACTGTTCTGACTTACTGCGACAAAACCCAGTTCAAGCCGAAGACCGAGAACATTTAACAGAACTTTTGCAAGTGTCATCTGGTGGTGTCGTCTTTACCACTATTCAGAAATTCGCACCAGAACCAAAGCAAGAATACCCGAAATTATCTGACCGTCGCAATATTGTTTTTATCGCGGATGAAGCCCACCGCAGTCAATATGGACTAGAAGCGCGAGTAGTCACCCGTCAAGATGAAAGTGACACTTATATTGCTTACGGCTTTGCTAAACATTTAAGAGATGCTTTACCAAATGCCTCATTTATTGGCTTTACTGGCACTCCTATAGAATCAACTGATATCAACACACCAAAGATATTTGGTGAATATATTGATATTTATGATATTCAAAGAGCCGTTGAGGATGAAGCCACCGTCCGCATTTACTATGAAGGACGCATGGCGAAACTGGAATTAACAGAATCAGAACGCCCCAAAATTGACCCCGAATTTGAAGATGTCACAGAATCCGAGGAACAGTCAACCAAAGAAAAATTAAAAACGAAATGGGCAACTTTGAAGGCTTTGGTTGGTGCAGAAAAACGCATTGCTTTAGTTGCTAAAGACATTGTAGAACACTTTGAACGTCGCCAAGAAATCATTGATGGGAAAGCAATGATTGTCTGTATGAGTCGTCAAATTTGTGTAGATTTATATAATGCCATTATTCAACTCCGCCCCGATTGGCATGACCCTGACGATAACAAAGGCGTTCTCAAAGTTGTCATGACCGGTTCAGCCGCCGATGGCCCCCAATGGCAACAACATATCCGCACCAAGTCAAGACGCAAAGAATTAGCCAAGCGATTTAAAAAAGAACACGACTCTATGAAATTGGCGATTGTGCGGGATATGTGGCTAACAGGATTTGATGCCCCATGTCTGCACAGTATATATATAGATAAACCGATGCGCGGTCATGGATTAATGCAAGCCATAGCCAGAGTTAACCGCGTATTTAAAGACAAACCCGGTGGTTTAGTTGTGGATTACTTGGGCATTGCTGACCAACTCAAAGCAGCCTTGAGAGAATATACTGCTCTTGATAAAGGTCAAACTGGCATTCCTCAAGAAGAAGCCATCGCTGTAATGTTGGCGAAGTATGAAACCGTGACAGCACTGTTAGATGGTTTCGACTATGATTTATTCTTCACTGGTACTGCAACTGTGCGTGTCTCCATCATCCCTGCCGCGATGGATCATATTCTGGGATTAGAAGATGGACAACAGCAATTTATTAAAGCTGTGAACGAATTAGCCAAAGCTTTTGCATTGTGCAGTTCCAGTGATGAAGCGATCGCAATTCGGGATGAAGTTGGTTTATTCCAAGCTATTCGCGCCGCATTTGTTAAACACACCACAGCCGGGGGTAACAGTCCAGAAGATTTAGATAGTGCGATTCGGCAGATTGTTTCTAACGCTGTTGCAACAGATCAGGTGGTGGATATTTTCGCAGCTGCTGGGATGCAAAATCCTGATATCTCCATCCTCTCTGATGAATTTTTAGCAGATGTGCGTCTACTTCCCCAGAGACATTTGGCTTTGGAATTGCTGCGGAAATTAATTAATGATGAGATTAAAACCCGTTCGCGTCGTAACTTGATACAGTCCCGTTCCTTTGCCCAAATGCTAGAGCAGACAATTCAACGCTACCAAAACCGTGCCATTGAAACGGCCCAGGTAATGCAGGAATTAATTGAACTCGCAAGAGAAATTCGGGAAGCTTATAAACGTGGTGAGGATTTGGGATTAACTGAGGATGAATTAGCTTTTTATGATGCCTTAGATTTAAATGATACTTCTGTGCAGGGATTAGGCGATAAAATCCTTCAAGCGATCGCTCGTGACTTAGTAGAGACAATCCGCCGTAATGTCACGATTGATTGGACTGTAAAAGAGAGTGTCAAAGCGAATCTGCGGAGATTAGTCAAACGCCTACTGCGGAAATATGGCTATCCACCAGACAAGCAGGAGAAGGCGATGGTGACAGTGTTGCAACAAGCAGAATTGTTGTGTAGAGATTGGGCTGCGTAAGGTTTGATGGCGATCGCATCCTGCCATCTGACCCTCAGAACTATGATTCATTAGTCGCCTTCCCACACTGTCATGTCAGTGAGTTTAAGTTGTTGGTGAGTCTGGTAAATTATCGGCAAACTCAACTACAAAAAGTTTCTTCTCTTTACTAATTCGGGCGAAGTTAGCTCCAACGTCAAAGGAGCCAAGATTTTCTAAAAGCCCCTCTGTTAAACCAAGTTGCCCATTAACAGAGTAAGAAGTATCTGAAGTTAGTTCTACTGATGATGATACACAACCGCCTACTAACCTTGCGTGAACTATGGCTTCCCAGGCCGGTTCATAGGGAAGCCAACTATATTTTGTTCTGTCAAACTCCATGTTAGGTGTCCAATTTTTACCTCGAAGTAGGGTGACGCGGGATGCTGTATTAGAACGTTCCGTTTTCCCAGCGACATCACTACTAATTCCCCCCGCGCCTGTAATCTTAACACCAGCTTTTGTAGTTCCTTCATTTGTTCCGGTCGATATTTCTTGAATAGATATTTTTGTAGCTCCTAAATCTACTAAAATGCGAATTAACTCATTTTCTCGCTCAGAGTAAAGCAAAGAGTCAAATACTTCTATAGGAATGTAATATCGGCTTTTTGACTTTAACGGATGTACTCGATAAAAGCGACCCAGTAGTGGATGTCCGGGAGGAAATTCGTAATCCTCCGTAAGTGAAGAATAAGGTATCGATTCAACAAAAGATTCCCAATTAGAAAGATTCTTTTCTAGGAAATTAACAGCAATATTAACTGATTTTTGCTCTTGCTCGGAAAGAGTATTAATAGACTTTTCTGATGATTCATAAGCCCTGTTTAAGACTTTGTTGACCACATTATAAACAGCAATATATCCTCTGCCTCCGGGGATATAAGGCACAAGAGGAAATAAATCATTAACAGATTCATATTCTACCTTTGTATTTAGAAAACTGATTATTTTAGACAAAAAAGATGTTCTATCTTCACTTTTTTGTTCTACAATCTCTGAAGACTTCGTTGCTTGAAGCTGAGGAGTTAATACTTCCTGAAAACCTGGAGCTTTATAAGCTGTGGGAAGAATATAGATTATTGGCTTTTTAGGCTTCAGTTCAATTGTATGTTCTGTTTGTTCGCCTGTCTGATCTTTCATGGACTAACCTCTTCTAATCTTTTACTATTAACAATTCACTACTTGGATCATCTATTACCGAATGTTGCTACTATATGATTTAATACCATCACATCCTGCTCCTAACAATTAACTGTAATTCAGGTGCCTTTAATCTTCCAAAGTAAACAGCAACCAAGCGATCGCCCACCTTCCTCCCCTTCGCCCTTTCCCCCAGAACTACCCCGGCAAATACAACCCACTACTATCGCTCGGTTTGGCGTGAGCATAGCGGCTGGTGGTATGCAAAGATGTGTGGCCTAAAGTCTGCTGCACTAATTGCACCGGTGCGCCCCGATCTAAACTATGACTGGCATGGCTGTGTCGTAACCAGTGAGGGCTAACTTTTCCTTGAATACCAGCTTTTTTACCAGCAGCAGCAACGATATTGCGGATATGTCTATCTTTTAACGGTTGCCCACCATTGCGACTTTTAAACACCGCTGCATCTTTGCCATCTGATTTAGACCGCAGAGCCAGCAGCGCCTGATAAACTTTCTTGGGAATTAAAACAGTTCTAGATTTCTCCCCCTTACCAAACAGTGTGACTTGTCCCCGGCCATCTCGATTGGCACGAATATCACGCCAACGCAACTCGTCCACTTCCCCCACCCTAGCCCCGGTGTAGTAGAGGAATTGAATCAAAGCGACATCGCGCTCTTTAGTGGTAAGTGCCACCATCGTCATTACTTCCATTTCCGAGAGAATCCGCTCTGCCAGCGTGTCTTTCGGCTTGGGCAGCAAGGTATCATCTGCGGCGTTGAAGGATAAATATTTAATTTTGCAGCCGTAATTCAAAAGACTTTTAACAGCAGAAATTCTCCTGGCGCGGCTGGCTGGTGCTAGAGGCAAACCTGTTATGGTGGGGTGAACCTCTAAAAAATCTGCGAAAGCTTGCACATCATTTATATTGATAGTCCGCAAGTCGATATCATTTAACCGCACTTGAAGAGGATTCTCGCTCAACAGAAAACCGAAAAAACAGCGAATATCGTTTTCATAAGCGCGGTGAGATTCCTTACTGCGTTTAGTCGCCAACCACAGCGAGACAAGCTGCGCGGTGTTGGCAACATCAGCCATGCTCCTAGTGGGAGTCTGCTGGTTATGTGTCAACATAGATACAACAACATTAGATACAATAACCCTGCCAATTGGTAGGGTTTATTTTTTTGATTTAATTGCCGATAAACTTCGTTATCAGCAATTCATTCTCAGTTTCCCACACAACAGGGGGGGCGATCACTATTGGATAAGCCGACTTTTTAAACTCCGCTAAAATGGCTTTATCCAGCTACACACACTAATGGAATATGAGCAAAGTAAAGCGCGGAACTATTGGCAAAGAGAAAAGAATTCTACACCCAAATTCCAAGGATAATTTAAGGTTGGGGCCTTCTTCACTTATGCAGGGGAACAAACCAAAAGTCCGGCACAACTTTACCCTGTTGGATGAAACAGTAGAGTGGCTCCAAAAGCATAAGAGTGCCAGTGCTAAAATTGACGAATTGGTAGCTCAGGTAAGAGAAGGTCAGTTAGTAGCAGTTCAAGAAGTTCCTAACACTAAGCAGCAGATTGCAGATTTAGAGAAGGAATTGAAGCAGATAAGGAGCAAATTAAAAAAGGTTGTTAAGCTACTTAACTCGGCGTTACCACTACCCGCAAATAAGGGTGGAGCTATTAAAGATCAAATCAGAGAAGCATTGGTAATATTAGAGTAATTCCATTAGTGTGTATTTTTGGAATAGCTCTATTGGTTTTGAAATTAGCTGATGAATGCGGCGCTTGATGCGACTGATGGAAATATCAGAAAGGTGCAGAAGTTAAGCCGTCATGCTGACCCGCGAACGCTGATGATTTATGACGATAACCGGAATAAAAACCTGTGGGAGATGTCGGAATTGTTAACGGGTATGTTGAAGGATTCAAGCGAAACTTTGCTCTGATATAGAAAAGAATGTCATCAGCAGTGATATATTTTTATATCTTGTCTCTAAGTTATTTTACTTTTGATCACCAATGCCATCGCACAAGTTTCTATCTTCTTCTTTGACATCGGGATTATAATGCAAATAATTGCGTACCCGAACACAAGTGCGGTTTATTAAAGAGTCTAAGTCCAGACTCCAGAATTGAACAAAATAAGGTCTACCAAAAGCTAAAATTTTTCCATCGGGACTGAAACTAAGACCTTGTGGAGGGAAACTAACACTTAGCTGCCGCCCTTTTACGTTGAAAGTAGCAATTTTTCTTCCATTTTCGACATCTAATAATACGATAGTTTCTTGAGAAGAACTACTATTAAGAAGAGCTAAAATTTTGCCATTGGGACTAAAGCTAGTTTTGTAAACAGTACCAAGGGTGATTCCTTCTATTTTTTTCTTTATTAGTTTTTTTGTCTTTATCTCCAAGAGATTGATGTATTGATTACTGATAAAAGCCAAAAACCTGCCATTAGGGCTAAAACTAGTATTGTTAATCGGATATGGGAAATTAAAATCAGTCCAGATTTCCTCTTTAGTGTCTATATTCCAGAGATTGACATATCCAGAAGTGCCTTTGTAATAACCGGCTGCACTACCACCAGCAGAAGCCAATAATTTATTATCGTAACTGAAACTGAAGCTATTGACATTATTAATATATTTCCCAGACAGGGATATGATTTGCGCTCCTGTTTTTAATTTTTTTAGTTTGATGTACTTATTATGATCTGCTCTTGCCAAAAATCTGCCATCGGGGCTGAAATTAATTACACTGTGTCCGCCAAAAATATTGAGAGTAGAGATTATCTTTATCTGCTCTCCTGTATCTACATCCCAAACTTCAATTCTCTTGTTAAGATTAACAGCCAAGGCCTTAGCATTAGAAATGAAACTGATGAATATTCCAGGTGTTTTATATATTGTTTTTGTTGCTTTTTCAATCTCAACATTCCAGAGTTTGATTTTACCGCTACTAGGTATGAATATTTCTCCTTGTGGTTGTTCTATAGTTACGTCACCATTACTACCAGAAGCTAAAATCTTCCCATCGGGACTAAAACTAAGGCTGCTGACAGTTTCATTGTGTCCTTTGAGGGTGCCAATTTCTTTTCCTTTCTCAACATCCCAAAGTAGGATGTTTTTGTTATAACCACCAGAAGCTAAAATCTTCCCATTGGGGCTAAAACTAACGCTTCTGAAATGTTGTGTCCACCTGTTGTAATCTCCAGAATATTCATAGTTTCCTTTGAGAGTGAGAATTTTTTCTTTTGTCTTTATATCCCAAAGATGAATATTTTTATCACCACCAGCAGCTAAAATCCTCCCATCGGAGCTAAAACTAAGGCTGCTGACAGTTTCATTATGCCCTTTAAGGGTACTGATTTCTTCTCTCGTCTCAACATCCCAAAGTAGGATGTTGTTGCCATAACCACCAGCAGCTAAAATCCTCCCATCGGGGCTAAAACTAAGGCTGCTGACATTGCCATTGTGTCCTTTGAGGGTGCCAATTTCTTTTCCTGTCTCAACATCCCAAAGTAGGATATTTTTGTCACCACCAGCAGCTAAAATCTTCCCATCGGGGCTAAAACTAACGCTTCTAAAACTTTCATTGTACCCTTTGAGCGTGCGGATTTCTCTCCCTGTCTCTCTATCCCAGAGTTTGATAATTTCATCACTACTAAGAGAAGCTAAAACCTTGCCATTGGGGCTGAAACTGATGCTAAAAATACCACTATCATGACCCTCTAAGCGGTTGTATTCACTGCCTTCATAAACAAACTTTATCAAAGAATTTATGACTTCTGGATTAGTTTCCTTGTGTTTTTGTAGGATTTTTCCAGCCTTTATTGCATCAACAAAAGCTTCCAATTCTTTATGTTCAGCAAATAGGGACAGGGAGTTGCGAACCAGAGAATCTGCTAGATTGAGTTCCGCTTGTTTTTGCTGATACCCAGCCCTCAGCCACAATCCACAACTAATTATTACTGCTAACAGTGAACCGCCTGTAATTCTCCATGCAGTTATAACATCACGCCGTCGTCGGTCTGCTTTTTCTTGTTCCAGACGATTGCGTTCTTGAATACTCTCCTCAATAAATGCTCTCTCAGCAATTAACTCTTCTGGATGTTCTTTCAATTTCTCTTCGGCTTCTGCTAAAGCTGCACCCCGCAACAATGCCCCTTCATCTCGTTGCGTCTGTTCCCATTGATACATTACAGAACGTAGCCGCTCTTGCCAAGCCCGAAAATTACGGTCTGCATTCATCCATTGTTGCAGTTTACCCCAATTGCGGATCAATGCTTCATGGACAACTTCTACAGTTTCTTGCCCATCAGCATTACGACTTGTGACCACCAATCGCGCACGCGCATCAGCTAAATCTTGTACTAATGACCAATTCTCTTCACCTAATTCAGCTTTCGTTGCCACCCGGCGCGTATCCTCAGTACCCTCACCAGGGCGGACTAATTGGATGAAAATTCGACTTATTTGTTGCTGTGTAGCAGCATTTAAATTCTTGTAAATCGTATCTGCATGAGTAGCTAAAGCACCTTGCACTTCACCAATTGCCTCATAAGCTGCATGAGTCAATTGCTGATTAGTGCGTTTTTCCCACAACAAAGTTAAAGCAAATTCCAACAATGGTAAAATCCCTGGTTCGGATTTAACATCATCTAAAATGCGTTCTATAAGTCCATCTTGAAATGTTACTTTTAACTTTTGGGCTGGCTTGGCAATTACATCTGTTAATTCAGAGCGATTCATTGACCTGATTTTGATGTCAGGTTTCAACTGATCTGCAAATTCTGGATATGAGAGCGCGTAACTTAAAAAATCCACACGCATAGTTGCAACAAATACTGCCGATAGCGATTTGCTGGTAGGAGATTGAATAATAGTTAGCAGACAGTCCAAAAAACTACGGCGGATTTTTTCATCCTTGCATAAGGTAAATAACTCTTCAAACTGATCTGCAATCAGTAATACACAATTGTTAGGATGGTTTTGTTGAATTTTGGCAATAACATCAACAAGAAGAACATCACCATTGCAGAAGTAATTGGACAACTTGCGTGTTTGGGCTATGCGATCCGTATCATCTAAATCAGGCGTGTAGAGTGGAACTAACGCTTCAGCCAAACCGTAGAAAGGGTTAGAGCCAGGACGGAAATGAGTAAATAACCAGTGACCTTCTTGTTGCAGTTTTGGTACTAATCCTGCTAACACGACAGAAGATTTACCGCTTCCCGAAGCACCCAGCACAGGAATAAAATTTCGGGTTTGAGTTGCCCTAAACAGTTCTTCTATAAATACTTCTCTGCCAAAAAAGTATTCAGCATCATCTGGGCTAAAGTGAAATAAACCACGATAAGGGCATGGGAGTTTTTCATCACTCAAAGCATCTGACGCAGGTTGGACAGCAGCTACTCGAATATCTTCACGGTAATAATAATTTGTGATGTGGATATTTTGGGTACTGTTATTACCTTGAACTACTGTATTGCTGTCACCCAAAACCCCTTGATTTTCATTACCCTGAATGTCTCGGTTTTGATGACCCTGAACTACATTTTGAGGTGTAGAAATATCAGCCTGTTGCGTTGAATTTGCATCAGGCTGTTGCGAATCAGAGTTTTCTGGTAGCTGCTGACTCATAATTCAGTTCTACAACCCCAATAGGTGAGAACCAGCAGCAACACCTAACCAAGTTGCAACTTTCACAATAATCGGCTTGGCTATTGTCCAGACTTTCTGACCAGCTTCCACGCCCTTACTCGTTTTTTCAAGTGTTTCTGCCACAGTTCCCAAACGCTCTAATGCTCGTTGCTTATTTGGTTCTTCTTTATCCGTTGCTTTCTTAGCTGCACTCAAATCTTCAATTACTTCTTCTTTGGTATCTGCTGGTAGTTCTGCACCTTGAATTAAAGTTTCTAATTGTGCCAGCAACTTGACAACATCTTCTTTAGTGAGTGATTCTCCGGTATCTGCACCCACTTGATTTTGTTGTGTAACTTGATTACCATCACCAAGCACAGCCTGATTATTGTCCCCTTGAACTGCGCGGTTGTTATCACCTTGAACGTTGTTGACATTGCCGCCAACTGAACCACCAACTGAAAATCCACCGGGGTTGTTTGTCATAGTACCTACCTGTTCTACATTTGAATAATAACTAGGGCGTTGTAGCGCCTGATTTACAAAATTTTCTAAACTACGAATTCTACTATCTTTTTCTGCTAAAAGTAATTTAATTTCTCTCTCTGGTAAAGCTTTTATCTCATTGTAAGTATCAAAATACTCTGCACTCAGTTGGGACTTTTCAGACGTAGCTGCGGTTTTGGCACGAAGTAAAAACTTATCCTGTCCCCGTTTCTCCATTGCCACAATCTCTAGTTCAGCATC